>NZ_CDLKIE010000307.1:0-5165 GCF_975902315.1 Kaarinaea lacus
CAGCACCAACCTGGGCATAACTGTACACGGTCAATCCCAATGCTTTAAGCGTAGATTTATCGAGTTCGCCGGTAATTGGTAGTCCACTGTCCCATTGAAAATTAGCGACTGCCTTGCGTGTCTTTTTACCAACCAGGCCATCAGCCGGTCCGGGTTTATAGCCTTTGTGTATCAAGCGCATTTGCGCATGATAGACAATGCGGTTACTTTCTGCTGCTTCAGTGATAACAGGAATATTCGTAACAAGCAGGATCGCAGCAATGCTGACAAAAGTGCGGTACGACATAGACTCCCCCAACGTAATTATCTTATGTCATTTTATTTAATTTATTTTACTTGTATAAAACGCATATTGCATGACGTTATTACATGAAATAAAAAACGGGGCTTAATGCCCCGTCTTAATAACAGTCAATTCGTTAAATATTAATGGCTTACTCAAATGGATGCCGCAAAATAATGGTTTCTTCACGATCCGGACCCGTTGACACGATATCGATTGGTGTTTCGACAATTTGTTCTATACGTTTCAAATAAGACTGCGCATTGGAAGGTAAATCAGAATATTGCCTGATTCCGACGGTTGATTCATTCCAACCCGGCATTTCCTCATATACAGGGGTGCAGGCAGCAAAGGCTTCTTCACCCACTGGTGGCGTTTTGCGTTCTTCACCACCACAGCTATAGCCAACACAAATTTGAATTTTCTCCAGACCATCCAGCACATCAAGCTTGGTGATACACAAACCCGATACACTGTTGATTTGATTGGAACGTCGTAATGCAACAGCATCGAACCAGCCACATCGACGCGCACGGCCTGTCGTGGCTCCGAACTCATGACCTTTTTCCGCCAAATGCCGTCCATGCTCATCATCCAGCTCGGTGGGAAACGGCCCTGAACCCACGCGCGTTGTATAAGCTTTGGTAATACCGACGACGTAATCAAAGGCACATGGCCCGACGCCACTGCCGGTACCGGCGTTACCCGCGGTAGTGTTTGAAGATGTTACATAAGGATAGGTACCGTGATCGATATCCAACAAGGCACCCTGGGCACCTTCAAACATAACGCTATCGCCTTGTCGTTGATATTGGTGTAACAGCTCGGGAATATCGGCAATCAACGGCGTAATGCGCTCACCCAATGCGAGGGATTCATCCAGCACCTGCTGGAAGTCGACAGTGTCCGCCTTGTAATAATTTTTCAGTGCAAAGTTATGGTAGTCCAGAACTTCACCCAGCTTTGCCGCAAAACGCTCGCGGTGCAATAAGTCACCCAGACGCAATCCACGACGGGAAACCTTGTCTTCGTAGGCAGGACCTATACCTCGACCGGTGGTGCCAATTGCAGATTTACCACGCGCAACTTCCCGGGCATTGTCCAGCGCGACATGATAGGGAAGTATTAACGGACAAGCTTCACTGATTTTAAGTCGCGAACTGACCGGCACACCCTGGGATTCCAGCATGTCAATTTCTTCTACCAGCGCATGCGGCGATACGACTACACCATTACCGATAAGACATTGAACGTTATCGCGAAGAATGCCCGAGGGAATCAGATGCAATACTGTTTTTTTGCCTTTAATGACCAGAGTATGTCCGGCATTATGACCGCCCTGGAAGCGCACTACTGCTTTTGCCTGATCCGTTAACAGATCTACAATCTTGCCCTTCCCCTCATCACCCCACTGGGTACCGATAACTATGACATTCTTTCCCATACTGTGCTTCCTGAAAGTGTGCTAAGACAATTTTGTTAAGTTAATTATCGCAATTGTTATTAGGCATTATGCTTTGACAATTACCCACTGACTTTTCTGTTTTTCCAGTTTGCGATCGCAGCCCATCGCTTCTGCATCGTGTGACTGACCTGGCAACGCAACGACAACACGCTCCCCTTGCTCACGCAGTTCATTAATTGTTTCCATTAGCGCTTCGTCGTCACTATCGGGTGCAAATATTGCGGAAACGGGGTTACTTATCGCCCCCGCATTTTCCACCAGGGTGCGCAAATCTGCAGTGAAGCCGGTGGCCGGGCGGGCTCTGCCAAACACTTCACCAATATGATCATAGCGACCACCATGAGCAATTGACTGACCTATGCCTGGCTTATAAGCTGCAAACACGGCACCCGTGTGGTAATTATACCCACGAAGCTCCGCCAAATCGAAGTGCAGCTCAACTTGTGGGTTATGCTTCTGCAATTGTCTGGCAATAACTTCCAGATTATCAATGGCTTTGTGGACCTGCGAGTCGGCGGATTTTAAAACCTCACGTGCTTTCGCCAGCACCTCTATACCACCATTTAACCAAATAAGCTCTGCCAGCATGGCTCGATTGTTTTTATCGATACCTGCTTCGTTCAATAATTCGGTAATTTCTGGTGCCGCCTTCCGTTGCAGGGCATCGAACAAGCGTGCTTCCTGTCGCTCATCAAGCCCCGCCTGTTGAGCCAGACCACGGAAAATTCCCACGTGACCAATATCCAGATATATTTCACCTAATTGAACACTGGCCAACATTGCCAGCATCAATCGAATAACTTCAACATCACTGGCCACATCTTCGTTGCCGTATAATTCTGCCCCGATTTGCATCAAGCTACGCTTATTTGACAAATCATCTGCCTGGGTTCTTAACACGGTACCCATATAACACAGGCGAGTCGGTTGTTCGCGCCCTAGTTGATGAGCATCAATGCGCGCTACCTGCGGCGTCATATCAGCCCGGATGCCCATCATACGACCGCTCTTTTGGTCGATAAGCTTAAAAGTTTGCAGATCCAGGTCACTACCAATGCCCGTCAGCAAAGATTCGGTATACTCTACAAATGGAGGAATGACTAGCTCATAGCCCCAGGTGGAAAACATATCTAATAGACGGCGGCGCAACATTTCGATCTGATGCGCATCTTTGGGGAGTAATTCTTCTATTCCTTCCGGGAGAACCCAACGATTGTTATTCATGGCAGGAGTATTATATTATTTTTAAGTCTTTATTTCCCATTTGTGGCCTTTAGTACATATCCACAAAATGTTAGTCATTCACCAGATACATTAGCAACACACCCGCTAACATCATGACAAGCCCACTTATTCGAAGCTGTCTGTCATCCATTTGCGAAATCATTTGAATTGCTTGCTTGAAGCCGGCAGGATTCAGAAACGGCAATAGCCCCTCAAGGACCATAAGTAATGCCAGTGCCAACAACAATTCTTGCCACATAATATCAAAATCCGGCGCACCCAACCGGCAAACTCAAGAGCCCAGTTACCAACAGGTTAGTGCGATAATTATTATTTTTTATAAAAAAGCTATCAGGCTTATTTAAAATACTTAAAAAACTCGCTTGTCGGCTGAACCACAAGAATGTCTTCTTTATTGGAAAATGAATTCCGATAGGCAATCAGACTGCGATATAAGGCATAGAATTCCTTATCTTTATTGAACGCAGTCGCGTAAATGTTTGCTGCTTCCTGGTCACCCTGACCACGAATTTCCTCCGCCTTACGAAAAGCTTCCGCCAGTATCACCGTGCGTTCTTTATCGGCCTTGGCTCGAATGGTTTCAGCTTCCTGCTCACCCTGCGCACGCAATTCTTTGGCAACTCGCTCTCGCTCCGCTTCCATGCGTCGATAAACAGATTCACTGATATTTTTATCCAGGTCAATACGTTTTATACGTACATCTATGATATCGATACCAAACTCTTGCGCCTGTTTGTTGGCTTCCACAGTCAGTATATCCATGATCTCATTACGATCACCGGACACCACCTGCTTAATGGTACGCTTACCAAATTCACCGCGCAGTCCGTCTTTAATGAACTGTGATAAACGAATATTTGCTCGTTCAGCGTCGCCACCTGTAGCGGTATAGAACTTTGAAACGTTATCAATTTTCCATTTTACAAACGCATCCACAATCACGTTTTTCTTTTCACTGGTAAGAAAGCGTTCCGGCTTGGCGTCCATGGTCTGAATACGCGCATCGAACTTACTGACGTTATTTACAAATGGAATTTTCAGGTGCAGGCCAGGAGAAAAATCAGTGCCGACAATTTCACCAAATTTAAACATGATTGCTTTTTCACGTTCATCCACTGTAAACACAGACATGGATCCGACAACCAGCAACGCCAGTATCAATATCAAACTAATCAATTTACCTTGAGTCATTAGCGAATCCCTCTACCGGTGGAGCGTGAACTATCTCTGAGCGGCTGTTGTACGCTGGATCGAGATGGCGATGTTGATTCCGGAGTCCTTGGCGATGATACAAAGTCACGAATCGCGCTTCCACCCTGCATCATTTTATCCAGCGGCAAATACATCAGGTTATTACCACCTTCAACGTCCACGATAACTTTACTGGTGTTTGACATCACTGATTCAACGGCATCAATGTACAAACGCTTACGCGTTACTTCTGGTGCCTTTTTATACTCTTCCAAAATTTGCAGGAAGCGACTGGTTTCACCCTTTGCCTCCGCGATCACCTGCTCCTTATAAGCAAGAGAATCTTCTTCGGCACGAGCTGCCTTACCACGCGCCCTTGGGATGATATCGTTAGCATAAGCTTCTGCCTCGTTCTTTAATCGCTCTTCATCCTCGCGCGCTTTAACGGCATCATCAAATGCAGCTTGTACAGGTTCCGGAGGTTGTGCATCCTGCATGTTAACACTGGTAACCAGCAACCCTGATTCATAACGATCGAGAATCTTTTGCGTCAACTCCTGAATATTCGCAGCAATTTCGGCGCGACCTTGCGTCAATACAAAATCCATATCCCGCTTACCAACAATTTCACGCAAGGCGCTTTCTGTTGCCTGGCGCAAAGTGTCATCAGGGTCAACGACTTTAAAGACATAGTCGCTGGCACTCTTGATCTTGTATTGCACTGCAAGATGAATATCAACGATATTTTCATCCTGGGTCAGCATGAGTGACTCTTCTTCTATCGATGCTGCTCGACGACTTCCTGTGGTCTCAGAACGATAACCGATTCTGGCATCACGAACGTTTTCAATGTCGACCATCTCATCGATATGGCACCCCTGCTAGCCGAACTGGGGGTGCAGCGTTTTTTTATCCAGGTGATCGGCATTCGGGGCAAAACCGCCCGGCAAAAAGAGGATGACTGGCAGCTTTCGCCGGCCG
>NZ_CDLKIE010000308.1:0-8381 GCF_975902315.1 Kaarinaea lacus
AACGAAATAGAAACAATATTTTTCCATTATGCATGATTATCAACAGGTCTTAAACCGCTAAGATTAACAGCAAATGAATGTAATACTTTGACAGGAATGTCCAATGAATGACCTACTCGCAAATCCGGCAATCCAGTCCGGGATTATTCCTTTTCTTGTTGGCATGTTGGCCGCATGGGGATTACGCCGTCTGGGCTGGTTTTGGAGCGGTCTGGGTTTTGCGATTGCTTATTATGTGTCTGTTTATTTTGCAGCCGGATTTCAATTAACACCGCTTACCAGCACGCGAAAGATTTTAATACTTGGCATCATCGCCATTATTCTGGGTTTCGCCGTTGACTCCCTTAAACAAAAACCAGTTTTCCTTCCGGCAATAATGTTTATTATTGGTGCGGCCGCCATGAGCTGGGTAATCTGGCCTGTAGCGGCACGACAGGAAGGCGGCGATTTCTGGATAATGCTATTGCCCTCGCTAGCATATGCCGGCTGGTTAACTGCATCTTCAGAATTACTACGCGCTAAACCTGATGAAGGCGCCATGGTCGCGTTAACACTGGGTCTTGGTACCGGCATTAGCGCCATGTTAGGCGCATCCGCATTGCTGGGTCAGTTAGGTATAGCTATTGGTGCTATTGCTGGTGGTTACCTTATCCTGTTATTACTTAAACAGAATATTCAGCTAGGTAGCAACTTTATGCTGCCCGTTGGTTTACTCAGCGGACTATTGGGCATCGCCGCTGTCGTCTATGCCAGCTTGCCATGGTACAGCTTACTGCCACTTTTAGTAATACCAGCAATGACCTATCTACCTGTTGCCAGTGGATCTTCAAAATTCAAACAACTGTTGATGTTGGCATTGTATACCGTACCGTTCACAATACTTTCTATTATTATTACCTGGATGAGCACTGGTAGCAGCGAATCCGGTTATTAAGTTTTATCTAGCCAAACTCGTACAAAAAAGGAGAACGAGCAATGCGTAAATTAGTAATCACTGCAGCCTTAATGGCATTACCTTTTACCGCTTTCGGGGCATCTTATACCATCGATCCCGGACACACTTACCCTCACTTTAAAATAAGTCACCTGGGGTTTTCCACTATGCTTGGCAGGTTTAACAAATCTGAAGGCAAGATGACCTTTGACGAAGCTAAAGGTACTGGCTCCGTGGAGATCACTATTGATGCAAACTCAATTGATACTGCCCATGAAAAGCGTGACAAACATTTACGTTCACCAGACTTCCTGAACACCGCTGAGTTTCCGACCATCACGTTTAAGTCAACCAAAGCAAGCATTAAAGACGGCAAAGGCTCGGTTGAAGGTAACATCACAATCATGGGAGTTACCAAGCCCATCACCCTGAAAGTTACACATATGAAATGTGGCGTTCACCCTTTCAATAAAAAGAATGTATGTGGCTTTGACGCTACTGCAAAGCTTAAACGTTCCGATTTCGGCGTGAAGTACGGATTACCTGCAATTGGCGACGACATGGAACTGATCTTCGAAGTAGAAGCCGTAAAAAACTAAGTTTCTAAACTTTCACCAGCAACACACCCCTTTTCACTCCCCATTGGGAGTGAGGGGGTTCATTTTCCTGGAGCTTATTGATATCAACCAGAGGAATTGAATCATGGGCAAACAAACACTCGAGCTTAATGATAACTTGTATGACTATCTGTTGTCGGTTTCACTTCGCGATAACCCAATACAAAAGGAGTTGCGTGAAGTCACTGATAAACTGGAATGGGGTATCATGCAAATCTCAGCGGATCAAGCCCAGCTCATGTTTTTACTGCTAAAGCTAATCAATGCCAGGCGGGTCATTGAGATAGGTACTTTCACCGGCTACAGTGCGTTGGTTATGGCAAACGCATTACCGGACGACGGCCAGATAGTTGCCTGTGACACCAGCGAAGAATGGACGACCGTCGCGAAAAATTATTGGCAACAGGCAAATGTCGAATCAAAGATTGATTTGCGATTAGCGCCTGCCCTGGAAACATTAAACGCATTATCGACTGAAGGTCAGGCAGAGTCTTTTGATGCCGCGTTCATCGATGCCGATAAACAGAACATGCTAAATTACTACGAGTATTGCCTGCAGCTCATTCGACCGGGTGGGCTGATCATGATTGACAATGTCCTATGGGGAGGCAGTGTTGCCGATCCCGTGAAAAATGATGACGACACGAACGCAATACGCGCCACCAATCAATTTGTATTTCAGGATGATCGCGTTGATATCAGCCTGGTTCCTGTCGGTGACGGATTGACCCTGGTGAGAAAAAGATAATCATTATTCGCGGACCACAGACCTGCTGCTACAAACAAAATATACAGCTGCATTACCAAATCATCTCATCGATAAAAAGCCAAACATAACAGCAATACTGCGAGGGAGATTCAGTCGCTACTTGCTGTAGATCAAAACTTATTGCCTCCCGCTATTGACACAGATTTGTATTAAGCACAAAGTTAAAAATACAAAAATCCTGTAATTTATCACCCGGCAAGGATATCTAATAGAATGTTTTGGGAAAGCCTCATCGCAGCTCGAGACCTGGGGCGTTTGCGGGACATCGTCTCTGTCCTGGCTCGCTATGGTTTCAGTGACGTAGTGCAACGCATGGGTCTTACCAACTTCATGGAAAGCGCAAGTAAATTACTGCGACTCAAAGAACCATCCGAATTAGCTAAAATGGACACGCCTGAGCGAATTCGTTTCGCTATGGAGGAGTTAGGCCCAACCTTTGTAAAGCTCGGCCAAATCCTGTCTACCCGCGTTGACTTATTCCCTCCTGAATGGATTGCTGAATTTGAAAAATTACAGGATCGCGTACCGCCAGTGCCATTCGAAGAGCTAAAGGAACAATTGACACAAGATTTAGGCGCACCGCCAGATAAAGTCTTCCCTTACCTGGAAACCAAACCACTGGCTGCGGGTTCAATTGCTCAGGTCCACCGAGCAAGACTGGATGATGGCAGTGAAGTCGTTTTGAAAATTCGTCGCCCACATATACGGCCGGTTATTGAAGCTGACCTGCGTCTATTGGCGCGTGTTGCTGAAATCGCAGACAATGAAATTGAAGAAATTCGCCATTTCCATCCCAAAGAAGTGGTACGCCAGTTTACTTTGTCTTTAAGGCGCGAACTGGATCTGGTTTCAGAATGCCAACATATGGAACGTATTGCAGCAAATTTTGAAAACTATCCAGATATTGTGATTGCTAAAACGTATTGGCAATGGACATGCGAACGTTTAAATGTGCAGACCTTCTTAAAAGGCATTCCCGGGCGAGACCTGCAAGCAGTTGAGGAGGCAGGACTGGATCGTACCCAGCTGGCACAACACGGCGCTAATGCAATATTAAAAATGGTACTGGAAGATGGCTTTTTTCATGCCGATCCACATGCCGGAAATGTTTTATACCTCCCGGAAAATCAAATAGCGTTTCTTGACTTCGGTATGGTTGGACATCTGTCTCAAGTTCGTCGTGAACAAATTATTGACTTGCTTAGCGGCATGGTTAACAAAGATGTTACTGAAGTTACTGACGTATTACTCAACTGGGCAAGTGACGCCAACGTAGATACTGAAAACCTCGCCATTGAAGTAGATGCATTTCTGGATAGTTACCACAGCGTACCGCTGAAGCAACTGAAGTTAGGTTCAATGCTTGGTGACATCACCGTGATTTTACGTAACCATCAACTGACTTTGCCACCCGACCTTAGCATGTTGTTTAAAGTGTTTATTACACTGGAAGGACTGGGTCGTCAGCTGGATCCTGATTTTGATATGGTAGATACTGCGACGCCATTTTTAAAAAGAGCCGTGTTTGCCCGCTTCACACCAGAGGCAATAGCCAAACGTGGCATGCGCAATCTGTCCAATATGATGGAAATATTAGGCAGTCTACCCCAGGATATACGCCGCCTGCTCCGTGCAGCCAAGCGTGGCGCACTGCAGGTAAATGTTGATATTACGCGCCTGGAGAAATTCGGTCGGCAATTGGATAAATCCGCCAGTCGTATTACTGTAGGATTGATCACTTCCGCACTTATTGTCGGCAGCTCAATAGTCATGACAGTTAGCGGCGGACCCACACTAATGGGACTGCCATTATTTGGATTCCTCGGATTTGTTGCGGCAGGTATCGGTGGAATCTGGGTATTGTTATCGATTTATCGTGGTGGGCGACACTAGAGTGATCCTGCATCAGGTTTCTGGCTGTTGATCCGGCTTCAGCGCAAACCGATAACCCCGTCCACGCAAAGTCTCAATAGGCTTGAGGGTATCATCCGGATCAATCTTTTTACGCAATCGACCAACGAATACTTCAATTACATTACTGTCACGATCATAATCCTGATCATATATATGATCGGTCAACTCTGCTTTGGAAACTACTTCGCCAGAATGCAACATCAAATACTCAAGCACTTTGTATTCGAATGCCGTGAGCTCCAGCTGTTCTGAATTAACGGTGACTTGCTGTGTAGACTGGTTAAGGCTTACCGGACCACAGGTTATCTCAGATTGCGTCCACCCGGCAGCGCGCCGTACTAGTGCTTTCAGCCGTGCTATAAGCTCTTCGACATGGAAAGGTTTAACCAGGTAATCATCACCACCGGCTTCCAAACCCTCAACCTTATCTTCCCAACGGCTGCGGGCTGTCAAAATAAGTATGGGAAATTTTTTAGCTTCGCCTCTCAGTTTATTGATGAGTTCAATGCCAGATATTCCGGGTAATCCCAAATCAATAACTGCAACATCGACAGGATATTCGCGCCCAAGGTATAAACCCTCTTCACCGTCGGCTGCAGCGTCAACTGCATATCCTTCTTCTTTTAAACGCTCCACCAACTGGTTTCTGAGTGGATCTTCGTCTTCGACAACCAGTACCCTCATAATCTCAAAGCCCGTTTCGATTGATTAGATGTAAATCAACAAGATGCCAAGCATACACTATTTCTCACTGCTGCAGTATGGCCAATAAAAAAGCCACTATCTAATGATAGTGGCTTCAGAATAGATGGACAGAACAATGTATTATTATTTTTATGTGGGGGTTACCGTTATTGTCCCTTTAACGATCCTGTTATTATTATCTTCTTTATTATGATTTCGAGTTATGATTACAGTCCCATGATGAAATCGACTAATTTCTCGATATTCGCGTCAGAGACTCGAGGAGAATAAGGAGGCATTGGCGCGCCACCTGTTACTTTTGTCCAGTTACCTTTACCGCCTTTTTTAACCTTTTCGATCAATGTGGCTTTAGCGTCAGCCTGACCTTTATATTTTGCGGCAACGTCTTTCCATCCTGGACCGACAACTTTTTTGTCAACACTGTGACAAGCCAGGCAACCACTTTTCTTGGCTAAATCCAGATCAGCCATAGCTGTGCTGGAAAGCACCAAAGATGCGATGCCGAAAATCACTGCAGTAGATTTCATATATCCTCCTCTGTTAAGCAAGTGCGGATACAAACTTAACGCTCAGTTGCTGAATAAAAGCTGAACAAGACTTAATAAATTGGTAGGATTTAATCCAGTCAGTACAGAGGTAGCGAACCAATCGATATAGGAAAAGCAGTGTTTTAGAGGATACTAATATTCAAATAATTCGAGCAGATCCAGCAACTAAAAATAAGTTGCTGGATATTGGCGACCAGACAGTTTTACGAACTACTCACGGTCGCGCTGATCTTTGAAGCGGGTAATTTCATTATCGCTGGACATAGACACCTCTCCCTGATGCACTGCGCCTTCCGCAATCGCCAAAGATTTAGCTTTAATTGTGCCTTTGATTCGAGCCGTGGACAGAATTTCCAGTTTTTCTTCTGCCAGAACTTCACCCTCCACTTCACCTGCAACTACTACGGTCTTGGCTTTGACGTTACCTAACCAGCGACCGGATTCGCCAATCACCAGGGTACCATCAAGATTACAATCGCCTTCTACCTCTCCCAGGATGATAGAGTGACCTTTTCCACCTAAATTGCCTGCTATTTTTGTGCCTTCTCCTACACTGGTGGCAAATCCCTCAACGGCGTCCAGAGTGCGACGACCTTTGCGTTGTCCGACATTAATTTTTGGTTCTCTCATGGCTCAACCTTACTCAGTAAATTAATTGATACTGTTCAGCAGACATAGCTTATTCCATACAACGAGGAACAACTGTGATGCATGACCACAACTGTGATTAGTGAACGACTACTGAACTACTGTGAAAAGCGCTGAAAAACCAGGCAAGCGTTAGTGCCACCAAATCCGAAACTGTTGGACATTACCGTGTTCAGATTGGCCTGCTCCTTACACTGCCTCGCAATTGGCATTCCTTCTGCCGCGGGGTCGAGTTGCTCAATGTTGGCGGATTCGCAAATAAAATCCTGATCCATCATGAGCAGAGAATAAATTGCTTCATTAACACCAGCAGCACCCAGGGCATGTCCCGTTAAGGACTTGGTAGAACTAATTACAGGCATTTCACTACCAAATACTTCGGTAATTGCCTCAAGTTCTTTAATATCACCGACCGGTGTGCTGGTTCCGTGAGCATTAATGTAATCTATGGGACTGTTTACAGTGGCTAGCGCCTGCTTCATACAGCGCACTGCTCCTTCACCTGAAGGTTGCACCATATCGTAACCATCGGATGTAGCGCCATAACCTACTAATTCTGCATAAATTTTGGCCTCTCGGGCCCTCGCATGTTCCAGTTCTTCCAGAACCAGAATGCCACCACCGCCGGAAATCACAAATCCGTCGCGGTTGGCATCATAGGCGCGAGATGCCGATTGTGGAGTATCGTTGTACTTGGAGGATAAAGCACCCATGGCGTCGAATAACACCGATTGACTCCAATGGAGTTCCTCACCACCACCGGCGAAAATTGTATTCTGTTTACCCATTTGAATCAGCTCATATGCATTTCCGATGCAATGAGCACTCGTGGAACATGCAGAACTGATAGAATAACTCAAGCCTTTAATTTTAAAAGCAGTTGCCAGGCATGCGGATGTGGTGCTTCCCATGGTCCGAGGCACCATGTAAGGACCCACTTTTTTCGAACCTTTGCTTCGTAGAATATCTGCAGCAGCAACCGTATTTGCCGTAGACGCACCACCGGAACCGGTAATAAGCCCTGTACTGACATTGGAAATGTGCTCCTGGTTAAGGCCGGCATCTTCAATTGCCTGCTGCATCGCAACGTGGCTATACGCCGCAGCATCGCCCATGAAACGCCGCATTTTTCGGTCTATCAATTCATCGGTATTTATTTTGAGAGGTCCAAAAACATGACTGCGAAAACCCATTTCCGCATATTCTTCGCTGAAAGCCAATCCCGATTTTGTTTGTTTTAATGATTCGGAAACTTCTGACTTGTTATTTCCGATACTGGATACTATGCCTAAACCAGTGACAACAACGCGCTTCACTTCGATCTTCCTTTAGAAATTATCAGTTGAGGTGAACAAACCAACACGAAGGTCCTTTGCACTATAAATTTCTCGACCATCCACTTCCATTGCTGCATCGCCAATTCCCATTACTAAACGACGCATAATCACACGCTTCATATCTACACGGTAGGTAATTAATTTATTTTTCGGAGTAACCTGACCGGTAAATTTGACTTCACCCGCACCAAGAGCACGCCCCTTTCCAGGTCCTCCCATCCATCCGAGGTAAAAACCAACGAGTTGCCACATGGCATCTACACCCAGACAACCAGGCATGACAGGATCGCCATGAAAATGGCATTCGAAAAACCACAGGTTTTCTGATACATCAAGTTCAGCGATAACCTGTCCCTTACCGTATTTGCCGGTATTTTCACTGATATCCACAATACGGTCGAACATAAGCATTGGCGGCAAAGGAAGCTGGGCGTTCCCAGGACCAAAGAGTTCGCCGTATCCACATTTGATCAGCTCATCACGATTATAGTTTGATTGTTTTTGCATGCGACCTAGTACTAAGAAGAATTTGAATTGTAATTGTTTATTATTTACGCAACCTGATTATCATGACCTGGGTGCCTTGTTGAACGCGATACAGTAACACAATCCATACAGCATTGTGAATGTGCAGTTTAACGAAGTTTGTTAATTTTGGGATTTTTCAGGGAAACTGGTTGGGTCAGTAGGATCAGTATTGGCGTTCACCTCTTCACCATCCCAAAAACTGTCACCATCGGAGTCTACCATTTTAGGATTGGTGAAATATTTAAGGATTTCCTTATCATCACGCAAACCGTCGAAATCTGTGTCGGCGAGTTGTGGATCTGTCTGGTATTTGTTTCGTTCAATATCATTTGACAATCCGTCATGGTCCAGATCTTTAGCGGTTGGGGTGCTATCTGAATC
>NZ_CDLKIE010000309.1:0-4269 GCF_975902315.1 Kaarinaea lacus
CATGGATGAAGATTAGATTCAACTATCAATAACGCTATGTAAGGGAGCGTGAATCGCTCCCTTTTTTTAACCCGGCATGCGTCTATTTGCTTCTATTAATATCGTGACTAATGGATTCCGCCAATCAGGTTTTTCCACGGTAAATTCCCGCCGGTACAATTTTCATCGCTACAATTTACACCGTTACAATTTATACCGTTACTACGTAATACCAATATTGTTATTGTTATTGCTGTTGCCTGTCCTGCCTGCCTGTAAAGAGCAGCAAACGATCTTTCCCCCGGTAATGGATGCGCAAACCAGAGGCTACTGTGGTTCCTGTCATATGGCGTTTCAACCTTCCATGCTACCCGCAGCATCATGGCGTCAAATGATGAAGGAACTGGATAATCACTTTAAGGAAAAAGTTGAATTAAAGCCTGCGGTAATCCAGCATATCACCGATTACCTCGTGGCGAACGCGGGGGACAGTAAAGCAGCTGGAACGGCGGGGCGCATTGCGCTACTGGGGCTGACTCAAAATTCAAATCTGCAGCGCATTACCAATACGCCTTATTTCAAAGACGAACACCGGTTTCTAAAAAACAGGATTCTGGATGAATGGGTAGACTCAGTGGCCAACTGTACAGCCTGTCACGTAGGAGCCTGGGTTGGCGACTACAGGGAATAAACAATACATAAGCGATTGCACGATTAGCGCAGTTTGTTGTTCAGTACATTAGTCTGATAATGTCTTAAGAAACTCAACAATCTGTTTTCGCTCTTCCGCATCTTTCACTTTGATACTTTTCGTTGTACCTGGTAAGAACTTGTTTGCATCTGCAATAAACTGGTCAATTTCTTCGGCGCTCCATACACCGCCTTTATTTAATAAAGCTTTTGAATAGGAGTAGGTTTTCCTGTTTCGCGCTTTGTCTGCGCCAACGATGCCCCAAAGATTGGGTGCGACTCTAAACTTGCCGTTTTTCTCCAGGCTATGGCAAACCACACATCGACCTGCCGGACTATCCAGTCCCCAGGGTTTTTCAGCATATCGAAACTGTTCCTCAGCGGCCATAGCCGTCGTTGCTGTCGATAAACCGACAAGTAGAAGCACAGACACCGCGCTGAATAAATATTTGACGCTTTGCATAATGGTCACCTTTGCCTCGCTATAGCGCTTGTACGCAAAACCTTACAGGGAGTAATTCTCTGTGTATGCGTTGTAAGCAGAATTGATATTCACGTGTTGCTCTCAGGAATATGGCTTTAAATGATAATTGCTTTTACCAATGGGGAAATGATACGCGTCAATGGAATGCCTGATTGCTCGCCGTTATGAGCTAGCAACGACAAGCACAAACTTACCAATTTGATCTTATTGTATTAGTTATGCTGCCTATAATTTTTAACTTATGAAAATTGATGAATTTTGTTAATACAAGTTATTTGTCTAATTGTTCACTTGATATAGATCAATAATGCATCCGGTTGGGGAGCACGCACTTTCCAAAGTTGACCATGGTCAAGAACCACCGGTAACAACTTCTCTATGCTTGTTCGCAATAAGCAATAATAATCTACTTATGCCTATGCGAGTTATGTCATGCTAAGGAATAGCAAGTCAAGTCAAGAACCCAATCCATCCTTAATTTCACCTATGGAGTTGCTGTCATTATTGCCGCGGTTATTGCAGCGCGCAATGAGTAGCAGCCGGTCCGGGTGGGAGGCGAAATAATATGTTAATCAACCGCATGCCGGATCTCACCGGTCTTGATAACGAAGACTCAACCCTCGGTGGTGTAACCCGGCGGGAATTCATGAAGTTCTGTGCTGGAATAGCCGCAACGATGGGCTTGTCATCGACCATGGCTGTCAGGATTGCCGAGGCAGCAACCAGCCCGGGTCGGCCGCCTGTCATATGGGTATCAGCGCAAGCGTGCACCGGTTGTACAGAATCTTTATTGCGTGCAGAACATCCCACACTTGAACAATTAATTCTTGAGTCTATTTCTCTGGATTATCATGAAACACTCAGCGCCGGTGCAGGGCATCAGGCAGAAGCCTATAAACACCACATCATGGAAACCCATAAAGGTAAGTACATACTGGTAACTGATGGATCAATCCCCACCAGGGACGGTGGCATTTACTGCAAGATTGCTGATAGAACTGTTCTGGAAATCGTCCAGGAAGTCGCAGCAGATGCTGCGGCAGTTGTGGCTATTGGTTCCTGTGCTTCATGGGGTGGTATTCCTTCCAGTGGACCCAACCCAACGGATGCAAAGGCAACACATGAGATCATTACGGATAAACCGGTTGTCAACATTCCCGGCTGTCCACCCAATCCTTATAACTTCCTGGCTACCGTGCTTCACTTATTGACCTTTAACAGTTTGCCCGAACTGGATGATAAAGGCCGGCCGAAGTTTGCCTATGGGCGCCTGATTCACGAGAACTGCGAACGCCGGCCTCATTTTGATGCTGGCAGGTTTGCAATAGAGTTCGGCGATGAAGGTCATCGTCGTGGCTGGTGTCTGTATAAGCTGGGTTGTAAAGGACCGGAAACCTATGCCAACTGTCCGGCAGTATTGTTTGGCGACGTTGGACCGGCATCATGGCCAGTTGGTACCGGCCACCCCTGTTTTGGTTGTACCGAGCAGGGCATTGGTTTTCACAAACCTCTCCATGCATTGGCGGATGTTAAAACAGTTGCACCGCCCAATACATTCACCGATATCTTTCAGCCAAAAGGTGAAGGTGTAACAGCGGGAACCGCAGCACTCGCGGCAGGTGTTATCGGCGCCGGTGTTGGTGCTGCTGCTGTTGCAGCAAGCCGTATGGGTAAAGATGACGAATCTTCATCTGGTTCTTCATCAAGCAAAGATGAGTAACAAGAGGACGCAGCGATGAAACGACGAGATTTCCTCAAAGCTGCTACAGTCGGTGCAGGAGCTGCCACGGCAGCTTGCGCGGGAAACGCACACGCAATAATGCGTGATCCACTGGAGATGCCGCCGAAAGCAGTGGGCATGTTGTATGACTCCACATTATGCATCGGCTGTAAAGCATGCATGGTCGCCTGTAAACAGGCTAATGATGTACCGGTTGAGCATACGGCGATGAATGACCTGATGTATGACACACCCCTGGATATCTCGGGTAGCACTTATAATGTCATCAAGGCTTATCGCAATGGCACCATGGCGCAGAAAGATCGCGAGATCGATGGCTATGCGTTTATGAAGCGTCATTGCCTGCACTGTGTTGACCCATCCTGTATCTCAGCATGCCCGGTATCCGCCATGGAAAAGGATGCGGAAACGGGTATTGTGCGTCATTATCCCGATCGTTGTATTGGTTGTCGTTATTGCGTTGCCGGTTGTCCGTTCGGTGTACCAAAGTATCAGTACAATGATGCCTTTGGTGAAATCGCCAAATGTCAATTCTGTTCACACTTGCAGGCCAAGGGGCAAATGCCGGCCTGCTGTGATGTATGCCCAACGGGCGCTTCATTGTTTGGCAATATGGATGACATTATGGCGGAAGCCAAACGCCGACTTGATGCCAGGCCAGGGGACACCTATGTATTCCCGCGCGGTAAACTGGGCGGTGATCGCCCGCCACATGAAGCCGCCATACCTGAGTATCAACCCAATATGTATGGTGATAATGAACTGGGTGGAACCCAGGTCGTTTATTTGTCGGGCGTTCCGTTTGATAAATTAGGCTTGCCTACAGACGTTCCCGATTATGGATATCCGGCAATCACCGAAGGCATACAACATACTTTGTACCAGTGGTTTGCTCTGCCTTTCATTTTATTGACAGGGCTAACTTTCGCGGTTCGCAAAAACACCAGTGAACAGCATAAGGAAGAAGAGAGCAAGGACGCTCCCAGGGAGGATGCATCATGAGCGAACATCAACCCCTGGGAACCCGGCTGTTAACCAAACCCTTTTTGTTCTTTGCGACACTGGCCTTAATTGGATTTGCTGTTATCGCCTATCGTTTTATTTTTGGTATCGGCGCAGTCTCCAATTTAAATGACGGATACCCATGGGGTATCTGGATTGTGTTCGACGTTATGGTCGGTACCGCCTTTGGCTGTGCCGGTTATGCCATGGCGTTGACGGTTTATGTGTTAAACAAAGGTGAATACCATCCACTGGTGCGTCCCGCAGTGCTGGCTGGATTATTTGGTTATACGCTGGCAGGAATGGCGGTTATGGTGGACCTGGGTCGTTACTGGCAGTTCTATACATTGCTACTGCCATGGTACATGCAACC
>NZ_CDLKIE010000310.1:0-4407 GCF_975902315.1 Kaarinaea lacus
ATTGCAAAGTGGTGGCACTTTAGCCCCAGCAATCCCGAAGATAACAATTGTGTTGCCTGTGTTGTTGCTGTTGTCTGGATTGTTTCCGTGCTGGTTTTTACGCTGCTGTCGATGTTTTGGCTGTTGTGGTCCAAGAAATATGAAATGGGAACAACCTTTGTTTTCCTGTTGTGTATTCTATGTCTGGTTCTGGCCCTGGTTGATTATCATGCTGTTCAATTTGTCGTTGGTAAATTGTTCTATGGTGGTTCTTTGCGCTGGGAAGAGTCCCAGGCTTCCTACCTTATTGATACATTCATACCACACTCTATAGGCTTGCTGGTCATTAGCTCAATTCTGTATAGCATGATCCGTGTTGTTCTGTGCCGTGAATTGGTGGAGAAGCCACTCGTGTATACCTTTGGCGCAATAGTCATATTGGCGATCATTCCTCTGGTTTATATCGGTCTGTGGTTATACTGAGTATGCCAGCGCGACAGGTTCTATGGCTCGAAACTGGATCCTGCTTGGTAACCGGCACCAATAAATTAATCACCCAATAAACTACGATTCTCTCCATGCCATACTGGCGTCTGTCAGGGTTTTATTTTTTCTACTTCGCATCGCTCGGTGCGCTCGTACCTTACTGGGGTTTGTATCTAAAATCTTCCGGGTTTTCCGCCCACGATATTGGCATTTTTATGGCGATTATAATGGGCACCAAAATCGTATCACCAAATATCTGGGGCTGGATTGCCGACCATCTTGGTCATCGCATGCTGATTGTGCGAGCGGGATGTCTCCTGGCAGCAATTACCTTCGCCGGAGTTTTCCTTAGTAACAATTTCTGGTGGTTGCTACTGGTAATGATGGCTTTTAGTTTTTTCTGGAATGCCGCGCTACCGCAATTTGAAGCGACTACGTTTAACTACCTGGGAAATTATACTCACCGTTATAGCAGTATCCGGCTTTGGGGTTCTATTGGTTTCATTATTGCTGTTGCTGCAATAGGCTCAGTATTAGATATGCAGGGCGCAGGTATTTTGCCATTTGTGCTGGTTGTGCTGTTTGCGGGGATCTGGTTAACGAGTTTGCTGGTACCGGAGCAATCGGCACAACATTTACCGGTTGAGCATGGGCCTCTTTCTCAATTGTTGAAGCGTCCACAGGTATTGGCGTTGCTGGTAGTGTGTTTTTTAATGCAGATGAGCCATGGGCCATACTACACATTTTATACTATCTTCCTTGAAGAACACGCCTATTCCCGCTGGCTGATTGGCCAACTGTGGTCCCTGGGAGTGATTGCCGAGGTCGTCCTGTTCTTGCTGATGCATTACCTGGTGCCGCGATTTGGTTTGCGTAATTTATTGCTGGTGAGTTTGTTGTTAGCGGCCATGCGCTGGGTAATGATAGGTTATTTTGTGGATACCCTGTGGGTGCTGATAATCGCGCAAACTTTACATGCAGCCAGCTTTGGTATTTATCACGCCAGTGCAATAGAGTTGATTCATCGTTATTTTACCGGGCCCCATCAGGGTAAGGGGCAGGCCTTGTATAGCAGTTTGAGTTTTGGTGCGGGGGGAGCGATGGGGAGTCTGTACAGTGGTTTGATTTGGGATTCAATGGGTGCAGCCATTGCATTTGCTATTGCCAGCCTGGTGGCTTTGCTTGCATTCGTGATCAGCTGGATCTGGATTCACCCGGAACCAGCGAGGCAATCGGCCAGTTGAAGCAGCATCGTTAAATTCCGATCTCTCCTTTACTGGCTAATTGCAGTGCCTTGCTGGGATTGTCGATGAAGGTGTTACGTGTTCCCTGCAATTTCTCGATGATGTTGTTGCGGCGCTTTTCATCCTTGCTGGGTGGATCTTCAGTATGCCAGGCAATAAGCGTATTGATATTATGGTTATTGATGGGCAAGCCGTATTCCCAGTGCATGTAAAACAGGGCGCGAGCGATATTACCGCGCGCAATGGTCCTGGCTTCCACCGTTTCGTTTCGCACGTCCTGCTCAAAATCGCATTCAAAAAATTCTCTGAATTCGCCCGGAATGTCTCCAAAAACGTAGTTGCCTCGCGCGCGTTTGATCATTTTAAGTGCGGGATAGTAATTGTGTAGATCAGCCTCAATGCGATTGAAGCGTCGGCTTTCATTTCGACACTGTTCAACAGTACCGCAGCCAAGATAGTCCACTACCCAGTCAATGGGGTACACGTACTCAATGGTTAGATCTTCGTTTTTGCCGGAAAATCGTTCACCACAATAGAGCGTAAAATGGCTGTCAGGATAGAGTTCTTTCCAGAATACCTTCTCGGATTCCTCGGCGTTGGCAAGCAGGAACTGATCTGCATTACATGGGGTCAACACAGTAAAGGCAAACAGTATCCAGGTGGCTTTTTTCATAGAGATAGTCTTATTTTTACGGAATTAGCCATAGGTTTAAAATTATTCTGCAAGCGTAGTGACTGTTCTGCATTATATCAAGCTACTTTATTATAAGTACAAGTTGATTGAAACACGGATTTTGCCAGAGCATAACCGCGAAATTTATATGGCAACAGACTTGTTCTGGCCTTGTTTTCTGAATGGCTAAAGGTCTGACGCGGTAAATGATAATGAAACCTGGTTGCTGCGCAAGGGCCTGCCTATGTTAGACAAGGTACAACAAGGGCCTGCCTATGTTTAGACAAGGTACAAATAGTGCAACGGGAATTGATTCAGCATTTGCTGAAACGTATTGAGAGATCGGTCACAGCTTTTCCTGTTTTGGTTTTTTAATTCAATTAAAGGAGCAGGAGAGCAGGACGATAACTCGATATGTGGTCATTAACTAATCTTGCAAATTTATTGAGGGCTGTATCGTGAGCGAACGTCGTTTTGGAAAACCTATTGGATCGCATTTAGGAAAACCTATTTATGATTCTGTTGTTCAATCGGGCAAAAAATATATCTTTGATCGACTTGCAGAATGCGACAGGGATGGCTGTCCACTGGATCAGTTACAGAAGAATGAACTGCTTTTCACGCCGGGATTGATTTACAGGCAATCGTAATTTGAATGGAATGCATTAATTTCATTCCTTTTGCACAAACCTGGTAGAGCAGTAGTTTTAAATACGTCAGATATAAACGGCAGTCAGAATTTGTTCTGGCTGTCGTTTTTTTTTAATTTTAGAAAAATTGTAAAAGTTTAATATCGGGCGATCGTTGTGCCGCGTAGTTTGTTTGTTATATCAGCGTTTGCTAATAATCATGAAGAATAAAACTAATCGATATAAACAATTTACTGTAATAAAACCCATTCCTGATTTCCGCAGAGCATATAGTATGAATAATCGGTGCCCCATGGAAAAGGCGAGATAGGCAGCTGCAGGTGGTGCTTTCGGGTGCAAGAGTATAAAATAATACCCATAATACAAAATCATAATATTTTGATCGCGTTCTCGTTTGTTGATTGCGCAAGCTTTACAGTTTGTACTGGGAACTAGCCTGAATCAAAAAACATTTGTGCACTATTTGTTGTTTTATTCGTTGGTGCGGACGTCCAAAGGGAGAAAAGCATAGGAGTGGGTCGTTAAAGGAAGATGCTAACTGTGCTGAAATAGGGGGCTGACATATGCGTGTCGTCTGGATATCAATAGTAATTTTTCTTGCTATATTTGCGATTTCCTTTGGATTACACAATCCGGATTTGAAGCTGGAAATCCCAACAACTGCCGAATCAAAACCACAAATTGAAAATCCCTTCGTCGAAGATGAGCCCATAGAAAAGCAGGTAGAAGTGGCAGTGTTCTCAGGAAATCAACAACCTGAAGTGAATAAGCCGGAAAATCTACCATCCAGCGAAAATGAAATCCTGAATTCACAGGACGATGTTGCGGCCGTTGTTGCTCCTGCAAACACAATTGAAGCCAAAACAGATCAGATCAACAAGCAGAATAATCAAGCGGTATCTGAAAATCCTGAAAACGGGCAAACCGTCGCTGAACAATCCGAGTCAGCATCACCGAAAAGACAACTCGGCTTATTGGCGCGCTCGGCTGAGAAGCGCAGAAATAAAAATAAAATTGCGGTGATTGTTCATGAGGAAAATGATCAGCTATTAACGGCACAGGAAATTCGAGCCATGTATATGGATCGATTAACGCAATGGGAAGATGGCTCAAAGATAATGCTTTACAACTTGCCCTTAGGTGATAGTCACCGCGAAAAATTTTCCCAGCGCGTGCTGAACATGTCGGCGCTGCAGGCGGATGAAGCAGAATCACAACGTCGGGACAACAATGCGGCAATTAATCCGGTGCATGTAAAAGCAAAAAATATAGTGGTGTCTTATGTGGAACGTTATCCAAATGCTATCGCTTATGTACCGCTATCCATGATACGGGATAACTCCAGGGTAAAGATTGTAATGACGCTTGCAGAAGA
>NZ_CDLKIE010000311.1:0-3331 GCF_975902315.1 Kaarinaea lacus
AGTAGTCGTACCAAATGTACCGACCATAACCAGGTAGTCATAACTGCCAGCGTTTTCTATATACCATGTGAAAGTTTCAAGAGGAGTTCCCATGGAGTCAAAGAATTGCCCAGTACCTGGTGCGGCCTCTGTTGGCGCTGAAGTTACACTGTCAAATACTGTTGTTTCACCTTCACCATCTGTTGCAGAGAATGAGTTACCAGCAATTAGTGTGTAGTCAATTGTCATTGCTGTGCCACAGGCTGCGACGACGGCTTGAAATTCGGCAAAACTGTGCGGATTGATGGGTGCACCAAGGCCACCATCAGCAGTAGGATCCCAGCCAGATTCAGTGTTACAGCTTAAGTTTGGTGCTGAACCACCGCCCATTTCCAGTACAACTTCCTCGAAGATCTCACCATCTTTAGTGTTATCAAACACCATGTCGCCGAAATAAGGATCTTCGCCTTCGGTGTACGCCTTAACATACAGGCCCGTAGTAGCCGCATCACCGGCATAAGCGACAAATTGATCGACGAGATCGGTAGTCCCCGTGCCGGCAATGTCGTATCCAATGTTCAGATAGCCTTCTGCGGTAATGGACCAGGTGATGTTAAAGTTGGTTGTGCCACCATCGTTAGTGAACACACCAGTGTTATCAGCATTAAAAGTATATTGCTCTTCCGGCGCAGTGGCAAAGTTAAAAGATTTGCCAATAATATCTGCAGCAATTATTGGGAACGATCCACAACTGTTAATCACCGACATGAAGTCCGTGTAGCTGTAAGGTCCGCCAATAGTGCTACAAGCCAGGCTGTTGACCTGAGTTGAGCCAGGTTGCAAGCGGTTGATTGTATCCGTTCCCTGGGCATCTGTAATAGTTAACACATCGCCAGCAACTGAAAGACTGGTTATATCACTGCCATGAGACAGACCACATTCAAAGTTTTCATCAACAGGGATATTATTGGGTTGTAATGCAACAGCATTAGCTGAATTATATGTATAAGTACCATATTCGACGCCGCCGGGGGTTACGCCTCCATCAGGAGAGCAGTTTGGGTCAGTGCTATTGTCCTGCCAGTGAATATAGAAACCATTGTCATAGAACACTATAGCAATAGGCGTAGATGTAGTTCCCCCAACATCCCAGGCGCCGACGATGGAGCCGGCACCGCCATTAATGCGAGTCAGTGTAGCCTGTCCAGAATCTATACTCATTGTGTCGCCGGTGATTGTAGCGTTGAAAGGCGTGTCGGTTAAACCACAATCGCCATTATTGTCCACAGTTTGGGTTGCGTTTAGTGTTGTTCCATCATAAGTATAGGTACCATATTCAACGCCAACGGAGCATCCACCGGTGTTGTCAGCTTCATAATGGATGTAAAAGCCATTCTCGTAAAATACAACCATACCCGGCATGTTTACCGTATTGTGACCGAAGTCCCACGCGCCAACGATGCTGGTATCAGCTACCGGCCCAGTGCCGCTGCCACCGCTACCACCATTTCCACCAGTGAGCGTTATAACTTCTGTAAATACGGAGCCATCGGAAGCACTTTTCACGTAAAGAATGGTGTTCGTGCCGGGCGCATGCGAATAGGTCGAAGTAAAATTTCTGCCATCACCGTCGACACCTGTTATGACTCTATTCAGATCACTAAAGTTACACACAAGGTCGTTGCCACAATTAAACGGAATGTCGTCAATTGCTGCTATTTCTGCGTGAGTTAAAGTCATGGTTTCTTCTGTGCCGACGGTACAGTTGCCAACACCATCGGAACTAAATGAATCCGATCCAGTCATGGTCATGCCTGTGGCAGTGAAAGTATAATCCCAGCCGCCCGTCGTGCCATCAGTGCAGAAGTTAGTGGCTATCACGCTGCTTGCTGTCTTTCCATTCAGGACAACCGTGTATAAACCTTCAACTACCTTGTCGCCTATTTCGTTTGCGGCTACTGAATCAATAGCAGTCCTGGTTTCTTCGACGGTTTCCGTACCAGTGAAAGTAATATCGAGTGATTCAACAAACGCGATTAAATCATCGACAGATGTTTCTGTCACGGATGACAAGGTGATTGATCCGCCGCTGGAAGTAATTGAATCAAGAATTTGCTGTGTCACATATTCAGTGACAGGATTAATATCTGTTGTTTCTGATACTGCCAATGCACGCATTGGAACTCCACTGGAACCGGTTACTTGAACAACCAGATCGCCTGAAAGGGTACCATCATAGTCAAGGCTGTATTCACCCGTAGTGGGATCTGTAGTAGCAGTGGCAATCGCGGATCCTACCTGAATGCCACTGGCATTTATACGAATTAACTCGACAGTAGCATTTGTAACAGGTGTTAAACCGGTAATAGCTGCGTGAAGGTCGGAGATTAATAGAGATGCCAGCATCGACATCACATTTTGTTGTTTATATTGAGCTACCGTTGTTGCTGGTGCCGAAACAACGCCAGTAATAGTAGTCACAGTTGGTGGTGGAGGTGGTGCGCTATCGCCGCCTCCACCGCCACAGCCCGCCAGGGCTGAGGATAATAATATGATTAGAATTATTGAACGACTGATAGTATCAAGCATAATTGCTCCTTTTTTAGTATTAATTATTGTTTGAAGTAATTCTTCTCTGTCCGGTTTTTTGTTAGCACTGCATCAATAATTTTTTCGCAAGCAAGAATCAGCAAAGCCATGGCCACATTAATTTTGTCATTAAAGGTGCCAGTGAACTTTAATAATGCGTTTTTCTGAAAAGATCAGGTTTCTTACCGGGATATCAAAAAGAATTCCTGTCAATACAGGTGCTTGTGTAGCAGTGCCAGGAATCTGAATTGGAGTTTGCGTGTCGCTATCGTAGTATCGCTCGTTGCCATTAGCATCGGCGGGTAACGCTACCAGCAGCGAAATACTCAAAACAACTCTGTGAAATGTATTTCCATTGAAATAGCTGCGACCAACAACGAATGTTCGCATTGATACCTACCCCTGATTTATTATTTTTTTCTTAAAATTATTGATTTTTATCGCAGCATCAATAATATAAAACTTTAAAAACCAGCCAAATTTCACAATCAAACTTAATTAGCCTCACTGGCTATTAACGCAAAAAATCACTTGATAATGCCGACTTACGCTACCCTGATTTTGACGCGGATTAACTAATGCTACTAGAATTTGTATCTTGCTATTTCCCACAATAGTTAATTCATCTTTTAAATCGCCAGCATTTGCCGGTCATTCGATTTCCGGGAAACTGTCGAAATAGTTTACATACCGTTCAGTAAATCCCAGGATGCTTTTGTAAGCCACTGAAAATATTCATATGGCTTAATTATTGCACAACGAT
>NZ_CDLKIE010000312.1:0-4458 GCF_975902315.1 Kaarinaea lacus
CACAGTATTACAACGATTCAATAATACCGAGTATAGGTTGATTGCCGGTGAACGATAAAGTCTGAAGCTTGGTGACTCTATTTACCGTATTGTTTTTCCTTGATTTCGTTAAGGGTTTTGCAATCAATACATTCTGTGGCGGTTGGACGGGCTTCGAGGCGTCGAACGCCAATCTCGATGCCGCACGATTCACAGTAGCCGTACTCATCGTTATCCAGAAGATTAAGAGATTCTTCAATTTTCTTGATCAATTTGCGTTCCCGGTCGCGTGTCCGTAACTCCATGGTGAAGTCAGATTCCTGGGTAGCGCGATCGTTAGGATCTGGGAAGTTCGCCGCTTCGTCCTGCATGTGATGGACGGTTTCGTCCACTTTTTCCATCAATTCAGATTTCCAGCTATTTAACAGCTCGCGAAAATGTTCGATTTGTTCCGCGTTCATGTAATCTTCCCCCTTTTTCATTTCATAGGGGGTGAAGTCCGTATAACCCAGATCGTCTCCGGTGTGAGGCGCTTTCCTGGCTGGTTTTGCAGCGGATTTGGATTTCTTAGGTTTTGGAGCGGCTGCTTTTGCTTTTGCCTTGGGTGCTGCTTTTTTGGCAGCTTTTTTCTTGGTGGTTTTTGCTTTTGCCTTGGGTGCTGCTTTTTTCACAGCTTTTTTCGCCGATTTTTTCGCCGCCACCTTTTTCTTGCTGGTGGTTTTCTTCTTAGCTGTCGCTTTTGCTTTCGCCTTCTTAACGGTTTTCTTAACCGCTTTCTTTTTTACCGCTTTCTTTTTTGCAGCCATGTATTGCAGCTCCTGCATCTCAGCATATGGAAAATATAAGGGCGCATCTTATATCAAACTTGGATACGAAACACAACAATTTCACGGTTTTGCGCGGGGTTTGAGTGGATTTTAGCCTTAAAGATTGTAGCGGCGATTTGCCAGCCATTTCAGTGTATTATGCGTGCGCTAAAACGCACTAATCGGAAAAACTGACTATTAAACGATCAATATTTTAATCAGGAAAAAGACATATGTCGGAATTGAAAGCATTACTGTTTGATGTCGATGGCACATTGGCGGATACGGAGCGAGACGGTCACCGGGTCGCATTTAATTTAGCGTTTAAGGAAGCTGGATTGGACTGGGATTGGTCAGTACCACTTTATGGTGAATTACTGACGGTTACGGGTGGTAAAGAGCGTATAAAATATTATCTCGACCTACATCGACCGGATTTTTCAGTAGAGGGTGATTTAACACAATTTATTGCCGATCTGCATGCCGCCAAAACCCGTTTCTATACGGAAATGCTAGGGCAGGGCAGCATACCCTTAAGGCCGGGCATTGAACGTTTGTTTCTGGAGGCCCGCGAGCAGGGTTTGCGATTAGCTGTTGCGACAACCACTACGGTTGAAAATGTTGAAGCGCTGATTAATAACACGCTGGGTTCAGAAGCAATGTCCTGGTTTGATGTTATTGGAGCAGGGGATGTGGTCCCTCATAAAAAACCAGCACCCGATATCTATTTCTATGTGATGCAGGAGTTAGGGTTGACTGCCAGTCAATGCCTGGCCTTTGAAGATTCTGAGAACGGCATTCATGCGACACGCGATGCTGAATTGACGACGGTCATTACTATTAACGACTATACGCGAGATCATAACTTCGATGCGGCTGCCCTGGTGCTCGATCAGCTGGGAGAACCTGACGTTCCCTTTCAGGTGTTACAGGGCGACGCCGGCAAATATAGCTACTTCAATATTGAGTTAGCCAAAAGCATTCATCGCCATTTTCAAAAAGCGTAACCGCCATGAGTGATTACCCTGACAAGCTCGCCAATCGTATGTCTCACATAGAGCCGTTTCATGTGATGAATTTGTTGGCTATTGCCAAACAAATGGAGGCGCAGGGGAAAGAAGTCATTCACATGGAAATTGGTGAACCGGATTTTGTCACGCCAGAACCGGTAATTCGTGCGGCAGAAGCCGCATTAAAAAAAGGGCAGACCCACTACACACCGGCCGTAGGATTGCCAGCCTTAAGAGAGCGGATTGCAGAATTTTATAGATCACAGTTTGATCGTGATATCAGCCCGAATCAAATCATCATCACGCCAGGTGCCTCCGGTGCTTTGTTGCTTGCACTCGGTGTGCTCGTTGATCCGGGAGATAAAGTTGCGATGAGCGATCCGGGTTATCCCTGCAACCGCCATTTTGTCCGCATGTTTGAAGGTGACCCCATTGGTATTCCTGTTGATGACAGTACTGACTACCAGTTAACGCTTGAAACATTGACCCGGTCACCGGCGAACGACATTACAGCAGTGATGTTAGCGTCACCTTCCAATCCAACCGGTACTTTATTAACACCGGCTCACATTAAGGAATGGATTACTGATGCAGAAACCAGGCATTACCATCTATTAATGGACGAGATCTACCAGGGGCTGGTTTACGATCACGAGGTTTCAACAATTGCCGGACAGTCCAACCATGCGTTCGTGATTAACAGCTTTTCCAAGTATTTTTGTATGACCGGCTGGCGGCTGGGGTGGTTAGTTGTGCCTCCCAGCTATCAGGAGCACGTCGACAAACTGGCGCAAAATATTTTTCTCGCACCTTCAACCCTGGCCCAGTATGCAGCAATGGCGGCATTTGACGATGAGTCTATCCAGATACTCGAATCCCAACGTGAAGAGTTTCAACGCAGGCGGGATTTCCTGGCTCCGGCGATTCAGGAATTGGGTTTTAAATTGCTCGTTAAGCCTGAAGGCGCTTTCTACCTGTACGCTGATTGCTCCCAGTTGACCGACGATAGTTTTGAATTTTGCCATTCACTTTTGCAGGAATCAGGTGTGGCTATCACTCCCGGTAAAGACTTCGGTAGCCATCGAAGTCATCGATATGTTCGGTTTGCTTATACCACGGCCCTGGAACAGTTAGAGAAGGGGATTGAAAAAATTCGTCAATACCTCGCAGGCACGTCAAGAATTTCTTAAAAAACAATAGAGTACTGCAATAACTGTATTTTATGCTGAAACTGACATATCCTGGCTTGGTTAATTATTGTACTTTGGTAAACTGATTGATCTGAACGGTGGGTCACAGAATTAATCTTCATTTAAGATAGAATGGTTAATATTTGTTCAGTTTAGTGATTTAGGTAATATAATTAATATTAACTAATTGTTTCAACATATATTTTTGGTGATTTACTCAATATGTCTGATTCCTTTAGCAGTGTAAAAGAAACTTCTGATTTTGAATGTATGCGAGAGGTTGCCCTGGATCGACGCAGCAATTCCTGGCGTACGATTTATGGCGCTATTTTTCTACGTCGTCGTTCGAACCAACGCCGCACCGATGATGCTGATAGTGCTCACTATGTTGACGTGCATGAACCGCGGTTATTTTTTGTAGCGGTCGGGGCACTCATCTTATGCGTCGCGGATGCTTTCTTTACTATGACGCTGTTGAATTTCTACGGCAGCTACGAACTGAATCCTGTTATGGATTATTTTATTAAACAGGATTTTGAACAGTTCTTTTTCGTGAAGTTTGGCCTGACCGCCTTTGGCATAATGTTCCTGGTAATGCACAAAAACTTTCGCATTCTCAACCGTATCAGTGGCTATCAGATTCTGTATGGCAGCCTGGTGCTTTACGCTATCCTGGTAACTTATGAATTGTTTATGCTGGTCGTGCTTCCATTTGTAAAATACTTTTTCTAGTTTTTCATGCTAATAGTCGCATTACGCGGCTTATCCAACCACTGATTTATTTTTCGTATTTTTCCAGCCACAATGCTGTTGCACCTGCAACAGCAGCCGGCATTACCAGGAAATTCGCGACCGGGATTAATGTCGCAACGTTCACTGCACTACCAAAACTGTACGATAAAATCTTGCGTTGTTTCAGCATGCCTCGTTGTTTCGTGAATTCGAGATTTTGCTGGCTCATAGGGTAGTCCATATACTCCAGGTTTAACATCCAGGCTGTGAACAGGAACCAGAGGACGGAGCCAATAATATTTACCCCCGGTATAACCAGTAAAATTAGAAATGGAATTGACCAGCCAATAAAATAAACAAACTTTCTTATCTCGTTTAATATTGAAGGCAGGAATTGCTGAATGAATCCACGTGCACCAGCGTCATCAATGACGGTTTTTCCACCGAGTTTTTTAATGACTGCACTACAAAGCAAGTCATTAAACGGCGCCGCAACAATGTTAGCGAGTAATGAGAAGGTGAAAAATACAAACAGCAAACAGACTAAACCGAAAATAATGTAAAGAATCCAGCTTACCCAATGTAGCCAGTCCGGCAGTTTCGCCATTAACCAGTCAATTCCTTGGCCAATATAAGCAAATCCCAACCAGATCGCTGCAATGAAAATTGCCGTATTAATTAGTATCGGGATGATGACGTAGCTTCGTACCCCCGGAGAAAAGATTAATTGCAGACCTTTAA
>NZ_CDLKIE010000313.1:0-7306 GCF_975902315.1 Kaarinaea lacus
GATTAGCCTGGTGATTGTATCTCTTGCGGTGGTCGTGGTTGGTTATACATTAATAAGTCATGCGTTTGATCTGTTTCTATACCCGGATGAAGCTTTTCGCGCACGTATCTATACGGCAGCCATGATCGATGTGATCTGGTTTGATGTACTGGTGGTGCTGATCACAGCCGTCATTGTCGCGGGGTGGTTACGGACCTATTACAACGAGCGAAACGGCGGACGTAAGGGCCAGGCCTTGAAACCTGTCTGGCTTGCTTTCTATGCGCTCATCTCTCGCGATTTTTATATTAACGATCTCTATGTGTTGTTGACACGCAGGCTGGAAGCGCTGGCGACGAGACTGAATATCTGGTTGAGGTGGGTTTGACATGCAGGATATGAGCTGGATCATTGCCGCATTGTTTCTGCCCCTGTTCCCGCTGGGTATGGTGTTCAATGCCCTGTTTCAACGAGTACGCATTGTCTGGTTGCGTGTGGCATTGTTGCTGGCCTGGCCGTTGCCGGGTGTCTGGATTCTGCAAACTGCAACACCGGTCATTCCGGACTGGATTGTCTACTGGGCCTTATTCAGCGCCATGTTATATGGCTTTCGTGCTGTAGTAGTTAAAGAATTTGGCGTGTGGATTGGTTTTCTTGCGACATCAAGCTGGGCATTGAACTGGATCGCACTGGGATTTGGCGTGAAACCGGATGAACTGATACTGCACGTGCTTGCCTTCAGTCTTCCCTTGTCATTATTGGCTATCCTGGTCGCTGAGGTTGAAAGACGCTACGAATCCGCTTATGTCGGTATTGTTAGCGGCCTGGCGCAAGCGCAGCCAAGGCTGTCCGGTCTATTTGTCATCGCAATGCTGGCCGTTATAGGCAGCCCGTTATTTCCTGCCTTCTTTTCCATGCTGGACACTATCACGCATACCGTTACAGTTTTGCCCGCTATCGCTGTTGGGATCGTGACTGTGTGGTTGTTGTGGAGCTGGTCGGGTATTCGCCTGTTGCAGGATCTATTAGTAGGTTCCGCAACACCGGTATCGCATAAAGATGTTAGTTATGGTGTCACGATGACCTATGGGTCGTCATTAGTGGTACTGATCATCGGCGGTTTGTATTTGTCGGGAGTACTGTTATGAGTCTTTCTCTTGGTATGAAGGCGCAAATTCGATCGATGGTATTTGTTGCTGGCGAGCCAATTCCTTATTTCTGGCCGATGCGGGCTTTTATCCATCACAATCCACTGCACGGACTGGAGGGTATGCCATTCGAAGAAGCGGTTGCCGAGGGGCAACAGTTATTCCATGGCGCTGGTTTCCTGCCGCGAACAACTTATCAGGAATATTACAGACAGAGCAAGATTGATGTTCAATCCCTGTCGACCGGTATAGACAATATCCTCAAGCGGCATGAAGCAATAGAGGGTATTGATCTGCACCGCTGGTTGCTGAAGCTGCTGACAGACACTGACATGCAGTTAACGTCCACAGATAGCCTGGCTACGGCAACAGATATCAGTGCTGTTTTGCGGAATCAAACTATACCATCGACACAGGAAATCAAACCTGAGGAACTGGCTAATCAATTGATTGATTCCCTGCTGGATAGCTGCCTGGTCTATGAATGCCTGGATAATTTGTTTGATACCGGCATCGGTGAGGAGCTTGATGAGTTAGTTATCAAGAGTTGTCTTGATTTCTTTGATGAAGGTCAGTCGGTGTGGGAAATGCCTGACCGTGAGCAGGGATTCTTTGCCGCCTGGCGCGATGTGGCCCGTTGTAATGCGCGCTTTTTTCTGCGCGGGCGTCAAATTAATGGATCCCTGGCCATTGATGATGATCCGGAAGGCATCATCGTGCACGTCATGGAGTGCCTGAACATTCCCATCGATCAGTGGATGAAGTATTTTCGCCGGGAACTGGCTCGACTACACGGTTGGGCTGGTTTCATCCGTTGGCGTTCCAACGCCAGGCATTATCATCGTAGTCGTCAAAATCCTGGTGACCTGGTGGATTTCCTTGCCATACGCCTGACTCTGGGGTTAGCGCTGATTCGAGAACGTACCCAGGATGATGTACCCGGTAGCGCTGAACATCTGGAAAACTTTATTCGCAACAATCCTATGGAAGCCTATTTACGTCGAGAACTTTATAGTAAAACCATTATGCCTGCCTGGGCGCAACGGGTGGAGACAGCGCTGCTGGCTGGAAACCAGAAGCGTATTGAAAAAGTTTGTCGTGATTACATCCAGGAAAAACGAATCAGAGATGCTGGAAAACTGGCATCGTCATTACGCAAACTGGCCGAGCTCAATGATGCTGTTCAGGTTTTAGAAAACCTGTCAGATGCACAGTTAACGCGTCTACAAAATCTGCTACAGGAATTCGAAAAACGTGAAGGTATGATCTGGCTGGAAGCGATGGAAGCCACGGCAATGAATCAGCTGTTGCAGGGTGTAACCCGTTCAGTAGCAGTATCCAGTGGTAAGCGCCCTTTTGCACAGGCAATGTTTTGCATTGATACCCGCTCGGAACGCTTGCGACGACATCTCGAAAGCGTCGGTGACTATCAGACGTTTGGTATTGCCGGCTTCTTTGGCGTACCGGTGAGCTTCATGGAGCTGGGGAAAGGCAAAGAAGTGCACTTGTGTCCAGTATTGCTAACGCCAAAAAACCTGGTAATGGAAATGTCGGTGAGTGATATTCAGGATGCGCTGACGCTGTCTGCCATGGAAAAGGCGGTACACGAGTTGAAAGAATCGGTACTGACACCGTTTGTGACCGTGGAGGCCATTGGTCTTCTGTTTGGGTTTGATATGGTTGGCAAAACGCTGGCGCCGAGATTTTATAATCGCTGGCGCTCGCAATTAGACCATCATAGCCATAAGCCAAATACACACCTGTTGATTGACAAGTTATCCCGGGAGCAGGCCGATTCCATTGTACGTGCGGTACAGCGTGCCGTTATCGTCAAGGCGATTGAAAAAGAGTTTGAGGTTGCGCAGGAAAATATCAAGGACAACATGGTTCGTGAGCTACGTGAAGTGGCAATGGGTCACGCGGATGCCTCGCCACTGTTGCAGCAACAACTCAACCTGGATGCAGAGCAGGCACAGGCGTTTATTGAACGCCTGCGTAGTACCTATCATATTAATTCCATTGACGCGCGTGCACAGAAAATACGTTTAGGCCGCATTGGTTTTACCCTGGATGAACAGATCGGTTTCGTTTCACAGGCATTGCGCGCTATTGGTTTAACCAGTAATTTTTCCCGTTTCATTCTTGCGGTTGGTCATGGCAGTCAGTCGGAGAACAATCCGTATGAATCTGCCCTTGATTGTGGTGCCTGCGGTGGAAACCTGGGTGTCTTCAATGCGCGTATTTTTGCCCACATGGCCAATAAGCCCGCGGTTCGGCAAGGTCTTAGAGAGCAGGGTATAACGATACCTGATGATGCCTGGTTTGTACCCGCGTTGCATAACACCACCACTGACGAGGTGGTGATGCATGACCTTGACCTGCTGCCATCTTCCCATCCTGTTTATCTGGATCGTCTGCAAAACGGACTGAATGCTGCACGTCGGCTGTGCACCCAGGAACGAATCCCTGAGCTTAATTTTATATCGGAAACATCCAGCACTGATGATGCCGACAAGCAGGCATTGCGTAACGCGATGGACTGGTCACAGGTAAGGCCTGAGTGGGGGTTATCGCGCAATGTATATTTTATTATTGGGCGCCGTTCTTTGACCGAAAGCTTTTCGCTGGAAGGGCGTGCTTTTCTGCATTCCTATGATTATCGGATAGACCGCAAGCTGCGTTTACTCGAAAACATATTGACTGGACCTTTGGTAGTTGGGCAATGGATCAATATGGAACACTATTTTTCCACCGTTGACAATGAACATTACGGTAGTGGTAGCAAGGTTTACCATAACGTTGCAGGACAGTTTGGTGTGATGACGGGAAATTTGAGTGACCTGCGTACGGGGCTACCCGCGCAAACAGTACTGGCCAGTGGCCAGCCGTATCACGAACCGATGCGACTGATTACCGTGATTCAAGCACCCTTCGAACATGTTCTATCGGCGATTGCCCGCGTTGCGGTCGTGCGCAAATTACTGAACAACGGCTGGATACGTTTAATGATAATCGACCCGGAAACTGGAAAGATCCATGTTCACAGCAAAGGCCAGTGGCTTGAGCGCGAGGAATTAATCAATGCTGATCACGTGAAAGTCGAGGAGGCGATTGCGTCATGATGAATTTGAAATTTAGTCCACTTAAGAAGCTCGAAATTATCCTTGAAGGGGAATACCTGCAGTTTGCAGGTGACCTGCTGGATCGACTTGGGGTGAAGGGCTACACCGTCGTGAATAACCTGTCGGGAAGGGGAAGCCATGGTTTCCATGATGGCCATCTGATGTTTAATGAAGACGATGTGCTGATCATGATTATCGCGGCGGTACCGGAACAGTTAGTAAAACCCATCCTGCAAGGTTTTGCGCCGTTCTATAACGAACATTCGGGTGTTGTATTTATCTCGGATATCCAGGTGACTCGCCTGGTGAAATTCAGTGATGAATAGATGACTCTGGATTCGATGCTATGAAGATACTCAATGATATTCATTTTCAGAACATACGTGGAGACCTCTTCGGCGGGGTTACTGCTGCAATAATAGCACTACCAATGGCGCTGGCTTTTGGTGTTGCCTCCGGTGCGGGTGCAGAGGCGGGTTTATATGGTGCCATTCTGGTCGGCTTGTTTGCCGCTTTATTCGGCGGATCGCCCGCACTGATTTCTGAACCCACGGGACCGATGACGGTTATCATGACCGCGGTGATTGCCAGTCTCATTGCCGCTAATCCGGAAAATGGATTGGCTATGGCATTCACCGTGGTTATTCTTGCCGGTTGCTTTCAAATTTTGTTCGGCGTGTTACGGTTAGGGCAATACGTCACCTTGATGCCTTATACGGTGATCTCTGGTTTCATGACCGGGATCGGTATCATTCTTATCGTATTGCAATCGGCACCATTGCTGGGTCACAGCACCGCGTCCGGTGGCGTGTTAGGTGCAATCCAGTCGTTACCGGAACTCATTGGTAACATCCAGCCCTATGAAGCGGCGCTTGGTTTGATGACCCTGACAATACTCTTTATAACGCCCAAACAGGTAAAACGCTACTTACCACCACAACTTATCGCGCTCATCCTGGGAACCGTTATATCGTTAACATTCATTGCGGATATGGAACTGCGCCGCATCGGAGAAATTCCTGCCGGTTTGCCATCATTCCAGATGCCGGTATTTAGCGCTGAACAATGGAAGGTTATGATTATCGATGCCGCGGTACTGGGCATGTTGGGTTGTATTGATGCGTTGCTGACTTCGGTGATTGCCGACAATTTAACAAAGCAACAACACAACTCTGACAAGGAACTAATTGGTCAGGGTACCGGTAATGTAATGTCCGGTTTGTTTGGTGGTTTGCCCGGTGCCGGCGCCACGATGGGTACGGTGGTAAATATCCAGGCGGGTGGACGAACGGCATTATCAGGCATTACCCGTGCACTGATATTACTGATTGTTGTGGTATGGGCGGCGGACTTAACCGCAAGCATTCCGCTGGCCGTGCTGGCAGGCATTGCCATTAAAGTCGGTATTGACATCATTGACTGGGGATTTTTGAAACGGGCGCATCGAGTATCCGGCAAGGGTGCGCTAATCATGTATGGCGTTATTCTGCTCACGGTTTTTGTTGATCTTATTACTGCTGTGGGTATCGGCCTGTTTGTTGCCAACGTCATCACGATTCGCCGTATGTCAGACTTGCAGTCGAATGGATTACGCGGGGTGCGCTCTCACAAGGATACATCCATCAGTATGATTCCTGAAGAGAGAGAATTACTCCGTCTGGCGAATGAACGCATCATGTTGTTCCACCTCAATGGGCCAATGATTTTTGGCCTGGCCAAGGCGATCGCGCGTAAAAGTATCGAGATTGAGAATTGTGACGCGATTATTCTGGACTTCGGTGCGGTGCCACATATGGGAGTCTCATCATCACTGGCGCTGGAGGAGATGATCGAGGAAAACGTTGAGGCGGGGCGTGACGTATATATAGTAGGTGCACAAGGTCAAACCTGGAAGCGGTTGGAAGACCTGGGTGTAACCTCCATACTGCCGGCCTCCAATATTATGAATAACCGCGTCAAGGCGTTGCGTTCTGCGCTTGAGCACATCGAGCAGAAAGAGCAGGCAAACGATGAGCCTGAAATGCTGGCATCAGCAAACTAACGTGTAATTGTTAAGGTGAATGACGAATGAAAAGCTCAGAAAAACTGTTAGTTGGCGTAGTAATGGGTTCAACCTCTGATTGGGAAACCATGCAACATGCGACGGATACCCTGGATCAGTTAGGCATTAGTTACGAAGCGCGTGTTGTGTCCGCGCACCGAACACCGGATCTGTTATTCGATTATGCAAATACTGCCATTGGTCGTGGTTTAGAAATTATTATTGCGGGCGCTGGTGGCGCCGCGCATTTACCGGGTATGCTGGCGGCTAAAACATCGTTACCCGTATTGGGCGTACCGGTACAGTCAAAAGCGCTCAATGGTATGGATTCCTTATTGTCCATTGCGCAAATGCCGGCAGGTATACCGGTCGGTACATTGGCGATTGGTCGGGCCGGAGCGGTTAATGCCGCACTTTTAGCCGCGAGTATGTTAGGCAACAAGTACCCGGAAATTCGCGATGCTATTAATAGTTTTCGTCAACGTCAGACTGAATCGGTACTGGCACAACCTGATCCGAGGGGTGCGCCATGAAAATCGGTGTGCTGGGCGGTGGTCAATTAGGGCGTATGCTGGCACTGGCAGGACAGCCGTTGGGGCTGGAATTTGTGTTCTATGATCACAATCCAGAGGCATGTGCCGGTCAGGTGGACAAGCTTGTTGTCGGTGAATTTAATGACAAGGCGCAGTTGCGGGCATTTGCGCATCAGGTGGACCTGGTCACAGTTGAGTTTGAAAACATCCCATTGGCGGCGTTAGAGCACGTGGCACAATTTGTTCCTGTGTATCCCGGGCCGCTAGCCGTTAGTGCAGCACAGGATCGTCTGGGCGAAAAACAGTTATTTGAGTCATTGGGTATACCAACACCCGAGTTTTACACGGTAGATGATGCTGAATCACTGGCTGAATTTGCCCGGCGTCATGGCGATACCCTGGTCGTTAAATCACGTCGTTTCGGTTATGACGGCAAGGGCCAGTTACTACTGGATTCGCCGGAATCAGCAAGTAAAGCCTGGA
>NZ_CDLKIE010000314.1:0-23879 GCF_975902315.1 Kaarinaea lacus
AAGCAGCACGCTGATGAAATCAAAGGTAAGGCGGGTGAAAACTTAAGAGCATCACTGGATCAACTACCCTTGTCTTATCAACTGGCCACCATCAAGTGTGATGTCAAACTGGAAGTAGCACCGAAAGATCTCAAGATAAAAGAGCCCAACACCAGGGAATTGACTGAAGTGCTCAGTCGACTTGAGTTTAAAACCTGGTTATCGGAAACATTAACTAGCCAAAAAGATGGCGCAGAAGCAGCAGCGATTAGCAATAAGCAGCAACAGTACCAGACTATCTATACAGATAAAGAACTTTCGGCCTGGATTACAAAACTAAAAAAAGCGCCGCTGTTTGCTTTTGACACTGAAACCACTGATCTAGATTACATGAAGGCTAAACTGGTAGGCATGTCGTTTTCCATTGAAGAAAACGAAGCAGCGTATTTACCCGTTGCTCATGACTATCAAGGCGCCCCCCAACAACTTGGTCGCGATGATGTACTTAAACTATTTAAACCACTTCTGGAAGATGCCAAACAACACAAGGTGGGACAAAATCTCAAGTATGATATGAATGTACTGGCTAACTACGATATCGAGCTAAGTGGCATCACTCACGACACTATGTTGCAATCTTATGTACTGGATAGCACCGCAACTCGCCACGACATGGACTCTCTTGCCTTAAAGTATCTTGGCACCAACACCATTCACTTTGAAGACATCGCTGGCAAAGGTAAAAAACAATTAACCTTTAATGAAATTCCCGTCGAGCAAGCGGCACCTTATGCGGCAGAAGACGCTGACATCACTCTACGCCTGCACAATACGTTGTGGCCAAAACTGGAAAATGAGACGGAGCTTAAATGGCTATACGAAAACGTTGAAGTACCACTAATTAGCGTCCTGTCTCGCATAGAACGCAATGGTGTTTATATCGATGTTGATATGATGGCCAAACAAAGCAAAGAGCTGGAAAAGAGCATTGCCAATTTGGAAAAAGAAGCGTTTGATATCGCGGGTGAGAAATTTAACGTTTCTTCGCCCAAACAAATTCAGGCCATCCTGTTTGAAAAATTAGGTTTGCCGGTACTGAAGAAAACGCCTAAAGGTCAACCGTCCACTGCAGAAGATGTACTTCAGGAACTGGCGCTGGATTACCCATTACCGAAACTAATTCTGGAGCATCGTAGTTTAAGCAAACTTAAATCTACCTATACAGATAAACTTCCACTGCAGGTATCCGATAAAACCCAACGTATCCATACATCGTATCATCAGGCAACGGCCAGTACCGGGCGCCTGGCCTCCAAGGATCCCAACCTTCAGAACATACCAATCCGCACAGAAGAAGGTCGTCGCATACGCCAGGCATTTGTCGCGCCCAAGGGTTATAAAATTGTAGCGGCGGACTATTCACAAATTGAATTACGCATCATGGCTCACTTATCAGGTGATAAAGGTTTACTGGATGCGTTTGCAAAAGGTGTTGATGTTCATCGTGCGACAGCTGCAGAAGTATTTGGCTCTACACCCGAAAAAGTCACCAACGAAGAACGGCGCCGCGCCAAAGCCATAAACTTTGGTCTTATCTATGGCATGTCGGCTTTTGGTTTGGGTAAACAATTAGGCATTGGGCGAAACGAAGCACAACAGTACGTTGATTTGTATTTTGAACGTTACCCAGGTGTAAAGGCATTTATGGATAACACCCGCGCACAGGCCAAAGAAGACGGTTATGTAAAAACCGTGTTTGGCAGACGCCTTTACTTACCTGATATCAATCACAGTAATGCTCAACGGCGCCAGTATGCAGAGCGCACCGCTATTAATGCACCCATGCAGGGTACTGCCGCAGATATTATCAAACTCGCCATGATCAAAACCGATCAGTGGATACGGGAAAGCAAACTGGATATCAAAATAATAATGCAGGTACACGACGAACTGGTCTTTGAAATTAAATCATCGCATGTCGATGAGGCAATCAAGCACATTGAATATTGCATGGATTCCGTCGCGGAACTCAAAGTACCATTACAGGTTGATGTGGGTATTGGCCTGAACTGGGACGAAGCACATTAGTACGCGAAGAAATAGATTAACCAGCGCCTGCTTGCAGGCACCCCTGCCGGCCGATTCCGTGCTCCATATAAACTACAACCTTTCAAATTGCGCATGCCTGGCATTTCTTACCTGAACCGCAGTTTATCTAAAAAAATCAGGCAAAAGTAACGTAAGCCATTGATTTTTAGCTCAATGACGATAGCGAAATTACAAATATTAGAAAAAGATGAAATTTTTTTGGTGGGCAATGAACTTTTTATTGAGTTCGTGCGTCTTAGTATTTGAGTGGACAATGCTACTACTCACCCGCTCCTCCTCCCTAAGCGGGTAAAGTAAAGCCCAGTGTCCCCAACACTGGACTTAGCAATTTGCCCCGGTATTCACACCCCTAACTGTGTACCGGGGTTTTTTATTTTTTTATTACCTCCCCTCCCTAAATTCTTTGGAGTGGCTTTTGGCTCACTAGCCTGTGTGATCGTGGCATAGTGTGCAATATTTTCTCGCCTTCGGCAAACCGCCAATTAGCCCTTATTTTGATTAATTAATAGCCATTTATCAAGCACCAAAATCAGATTATCAGTACCTGTCTTTTTCAGTGCTGAGAATAACTGGACGGTTGCCCCCGGCATGATAGTGCTCAATTGGGATTTTACCTTTTGTAAGGTATTGGCCGCAGCACCTCGTTTTAATTTGTCACTTTTGGTAAGCAGTATATGCAAAGGTAAATCGGACGCAGCACACCATTGAATCAGCTGTTGGTCAAATTCCTTCAATGGATGACGGCAATCCATTAGCAGGATTAGTCCACGCAGCGATTGCCGGTTGCGCAAGTAGCCATCCAGCAATGCGTCCCATTCCTGCTTCACCTGCCTGGAAACCTTAGCGTACCCATAACCCGGCAAGTCTACCAGGCACCGAGAATCATCCAGCGAAAAGAAATTAATTAGCTGGGTTCTCCCGGGTGTTTTGCTGGTTCGAGCTAATTGCTGGTTGTTGGTTAATACGTTAATGGCACTGGATTTACCCGCGTTGGAACGGCCCGCAAATGCCACTTCGTAACCCACATCTTCCGGCAACTGTGACAATTTCCCCACGCTGGTAAGAAATTGAGCCCGGAGGTAATAATTGTCCTTACTCATCTTAAGTTAATGTAAAACGCCAATTCCGCTTTCGTCAGTTAAAACCGCCATGATAAGGAATTTTAATAGTAAATAAGCCATTATTTACTGGAATTTGTTATTTTTTTTTCGCGATAATGACTCTAGAATGTACGATCGATTCAAAAAAGCAGTACTCACCTTCACTAAACAATAATAATTAGCGATTCGAGTGCAATACTCATGGTAAGTTTTGGAGCAGGGCAATATGCGTCAGAAGAGAGTCAGATTAACCGGGGGTTCGGTTAAGGTAGGTTGGATTGTAGTTTTATTGTCATTCTCACTAACGGGTAATTTTGCTAGTGCACAGGGTGATATCAAAGCGGGATCCAAAAAAGCGAGAGCTTGTCAGGTCTGCCATGGAACAGGTGGAAAAAGTACCAATCCATCGTATCCCAGGCTCGCCGGCCAGCATGCTAAGTATATCATTAAACAGCTTAAAGCGTTTAAGTCTGGAACCCGTAAAGACCCGATTATGAATGGAATGGCATCGACCCTATCCGAACAGGATATGGAAGATGTCGCCGTATTCTTCGAAAATAATACGTAATTTTTAGGGTCTTTAAACTAGTCTAAGCCCAGTGACCACGCAACTCGCCGAGTTGTAGGTGTGGTGCTGCGCCATGTACCGGGAATACGTATAGTTATGACAAATCTCACCACAACAACGCTTCGCACTGGACTTTACTTTATTTTGGTTTTTTACTCATTTTCCGTGTGGGCCGCCGGAGATCCTGCGGCAGGAAAAGAAAAATCTCAGGTATGCCAGGGCTGTCATGGCGTAGATGGCAATTCCTACGGACCCGAATGGCCAAACCTGGCTGGACAACACCCTTCCTACCTTATCAAGCAAATTCGTAATTTCCAGGATGGCGTTCGCACCAACGAAACCATGAACGGCATGGTCGTCGGTTTAAGCAAACAGGATATTGAAGATATTGCAGCGTATTTTTCTTCGCAGACGCTCCAGCCACTTACGCCGGAAACCAGGGTGGAAGTGATTAAAACAGGGCGTAAAATCTATAAAGGCGGCAATCGTTATTCTGGTGTGCCCGCATGTGCCGGTTGCCACGGCCCCAATGCAGCAGGAAATGGTCCGGCAGCCTTCCCGCATCTTGCCGGTCAGAAGACAACTTACGTTGTTAAAACTTTAAAGGATTTTAAATCGGGCGCACGCGCTAACGATCCAAATGAAATCATGCGCAATATTGCAACGAGACTGACAGAGAATGAAATCACCGCTGTTGCCGCCTATTTGTCGACACTAAAATTACAATAGTGGCGAGTTACACTAACAAATAGATGGCAATAAACTTCTACACTACACCTCCGCACTGTTCAATACGACAGACCGGCAACAAGGCATCTGGCGTAACCGGATAACAGCCTATTTGCGACCCAGGGCGTATAAGTAATTGGCAAACGTCGATACATCATGACTCGCTCGGCGAAACAGGTGGTCGAGACTGACAATCGCATGTTCCAGCAAATTAAGCGCGATATAAGGATGTTCCACTCTCAACCTTTGATACATAGAACGAGACAGCTTGATTAACTGTGTTTTCTTGGCGGCTTCCAGCCTTACGGAGCGAGGACGCCGATCAAAAAAGGACATTTCACCCATTATTTCACCTTCTTTAATACGACCAACCTCACTGGAACTGTTTTGATCGCGATAAAGCGTAACTTCACCGCTAACCACCAGGTATAACGCTTCACCCACTTCACCAATTTCAGCTATAACTTCTTTTCCTTTAAAATTCACTAATTCTGTAAATTCAAGAAAAGTTTTCACTTCATTCACCGTCAGTGAATCACACCATATCTGGTCATTCAAAAACTGAATTAAATCCACCGGTTTTTCCTTTTCTTTTTCCTTCTCGCCAGCCATTGTGTTTTGCTCCACTCTCGGTAAATCTGCCAGTAAACCTGGCATTCTTAATTTTAATTGCTAAAAAACTATACTTTTTATAACTAGTTGGATAATCGAATTGTTGCGCGAATTATCGCATAAATTAGCTGTTCCTGTTTTAGAAAAGTTGACATTTTATACCGTATAATAGGTCTTTAACAAAAAGGTGCCGCAATAAGGAATTTGGCTGAAGATTGAACTACCCTGTCCTTGCATTAGTCTATAAGCTTATCTGTCCACCAGCTCAGTGTTAATTGACCAGGTAATACAATTAACAATAAATTAGTTTTATTTCATTATGCCTGGACGAATACTGACGTGCAGCGAATAGATTACTAAACTGGTAGAGACAGAATTTGTCGTATTGACAATCTCCAGCAAACAACATAAAACTGAACAAATTTTCGAGAGAAAATGAAGAATAACGAGGTGATTACATGAAGAACTGGGTTATTGGGATTTGTACTCTGGCTTTACTTCCTGGGATAGCTTTAGCGGCACCCACTTACAAGGAAAAGATTCATTACGAGCGCGTATTACCAGCTCAACCTACAAGCACTGACAAGAAAGTCGAAGTTGTAGAAGTATTTTTGTATACCTGTCCTCACTGCAATAATCTTGAGCCCTATGTAAATCGCTGGTTGAAAAAAATACCTGCGGAAGCACAATTTGTTCGCATGCCCGCGGTTTTTCGTCCACAGCAGGAACTGCATGCCCGCGCTTATTATGCGGCAGAAATATTAGGCGTGCTGGACAAAACCCATCCCGCGATGTTTGAAGCCATACATCAGCAAAAACGACATCTGAATACTGATGCTGACATTCAAAAGCTGTTTGCAGAACATGGCGTCAGTGAAAAAGACTTTAACCGTGTATTTCGATCATTTGCAGTGGAAGCCAAGATTCGCCGCGCTAAAGATATGAGCCAACGTTATGGTATCCCGGGAGTTCCCGCATTAGTGGTGAATGGTAAATATCGCACCGGTGCCCGATTAGCTGGTGGTAATCCCAATATATTCCGCGTGGTGGATTATCTTGTTGCTACAGAGAGCAAAGCAAAATAACTGTATCCGCCTTGATGATTCTCGCTGGTTTAAAGACATTACCTCTTTAACAGGCTTACCAAAACAACCCGGGATGGGAGCATCGTGAAAGCATCCGAAGTTTTCGTGAAATGCCTGGAAAACGAAGGCATAGATTTTGTGTACGGCATTCCAGGTGAAGAAACCCTGGATGTAATGGATGCCCTGCTTGATTCATCCGTACAGTTTATTACCACCCGCCATGAACAGGGCGCCGCATTTATGGCCGACGTCTATGGCCGTTTGACCGGAAGAGCGGGTGTCTGTATGTCAACCCTGGGTCCAGGCGCAATAAATCTAATGACTGGCGTGGCTGATGCCAACATGGATCACGCACCCCTGGTAGCAATTGCCGGGCAAGCGGATACCCATCGCTTACATAAAGAATCACACCAGGTACTGGACCTGGAAGAAATCTTTCGTCCCATTACGAAATACTCCTCTCGCTTACTGGCACCGGAAATTATTCCTGAAGTTACGCGCAAGGCCTTTAAAATTGCGCAAACTGAAAAAACCGGTGCCACGTTTATAGAGTTCCCGGAGAACATTGCCAAGCTCAATAGTTCCGAGGAACCATTACCGGTTGCACATCCCACGCTGCCGGAACCGCCATCAGAGCAAGTAAAGAAAGCAGCGAAAATTATCTCAGAAGCCAGGCAACCTATAATCCTCGCCGGCAATGGTGTTGTTCGTACTCACGCGAATAAAGAATTAGCCGACTTCTCGGAAAAGCTGAACATCCCGTTAACAAACACGTTCATGGCAAAAGGCGTCATTCCATTTAAGCATCCCATGGCGCTGGGAAGTGCCGGGCTACAGGCGCAGGATTATATTAATTTTGGTTTTGAAAAAGCGGACGTCATCATTTGCGTCGGTTACGACCTGGTGGAATATCACCCCCATTTATGGCATCCCACGGCAGATCGAAAAATTGTTCATATTGATTCTTCACCTGCAGAAGTCGACGGCAATTATCCCGTTGCAGTGGGTGTTGTGGGGGACATCAGCCATTCCCTGCAGCGAATCGCCGACATTGCCACGGCGCACGAAGGCCATACATTGCGCCAGTTACGCAAGGCATTGATCGAAGAGATGAATCAGCATCGCGATGACCGTTTTTTCCCCATGAAGCCGCAGAAAATTATTTGGGATCTACGGACGGTTTTAGGCCTGGAGGATATGGTCATTTGCGATGTCGGTGCTCACAAAATGTGGATGGCCCGCATGTTTCGCTGCGAATATCCAAACACCTGTATTATCTCCAATGGATTCGCCAGCATGGGCATCGCCGTTCCCGGCGCTATTGCGGCAAAAATGGCCTTCCCTGAACGAAAAGTGGTCGCCGTCACCGGTGATGCCGGATTTTTAATGAATTCTCAGGAGATAGAAACCGCATTGCGACTGAATGTGCCCATTGTGGTCTTGATCTGGAATGATTCAGGCTACGGATTAATCGAATGGAAGCAAATGAACACCTTTGGCCGGGCTTCGCACGTGTCATTCAATAACCCGGATTTCGCCCAATATGCCCAATCTTTTGGCGCAAATGGTTACAAGATCACACAAGCGGACGAATTAATGCCTGTACTGAAGCAGGCTCTGTCCGATAACACTTTAAGTATCATCGATTGCCCTGTCGATTACAGCGAAAACCTGAAACTGACAGAGAAATTAGGTGAAATGATCTGCCCCTTTTAGTGTCATAAGAGGACTGGCATAATAATGAAGCCCCGCGAGACTTCAGTGAATTCAGATTGTACAGTTGAGTAAGCCGTAATGAGTAATATCCTAACACTAAATAATACAACTCCAGATTTGGGAGGGGGCAAACGAATTCGTTTGCTAAGCTACAACATACAGGTCGGTATTGGTTCTGTTTCCTATCGCCACTACGTTACTGCTGCCTGGAAACATGTCCTTCCCCATGCGCAACTTTACGAGAACATGCACAAAATTGCCCGAGCAATTAGCGGATTTGATATTGTCGCGCTGCAGGAAATGGATGCAGGCAGCATTCGCAGCAGCTTTATCAATCAGGCAGAGTATCTGGCCCAACACGCCGGTTTTCCTTTCTGGTACCACCAGACCAATCGAAAAATTGCTAACATTGCACGTCACAGCAACGGTGTACTTAGCAAATTTAAACCCAATGAAGTTTCTGATTACAAGTTACCTGGATTTATACCCGGTCGCGGTGTCATGGTAGTTCGCTATGGACATCCTAACAATCCGTTAATCTTGCTCATTGTCCACCTTTCATTGAGCAAACGTGCCAGGCATCGGCAGTTCGAATTTATCAGTGAAATAGTTAATTGCTATGAGCACGTTATCGTAATGGGTGATCTTAACTGTCAACCAGACAGTAAAGAGTTACAACACCTTCTAAACACGACGAACCTGTGCGAACCTGTTCATGGACTGAAAACTTTTCCCAGCTGGCGACCTCAAAGAAAGATCGACCACATCCTGGCATCACCTAGCCTGGAAATATATGACGTGCATGTGCTGGATCATTTACTCTCCGATCACCTGCCAATCGCCATGGAAATTCAGTTACCGTCGGATCTGGAGCTCGCGGCTTAAGCACAAAAACCAAAGCACAATCGCTTGTTTCATCTACGCCAGTCGTCACAAGTTAGTGTCGTTAACAAGCATAGTTTCGTACAATTAACTCATGCCCAGGCAACAAGTTTCACGCAGAAATCAGGAACCCGAAAAACAGCAATCACTACGCATCGATAAGTGGTTGTGGGCAGCACGTTTCTATAAGACACGCTCTTTGGCAAGTGACGCGGTAAAAACCGGCAAAGTACAGGTAAATGGCGAAAAAGCCAAACCCAGTAAAGAAGTTTCCGTCGGCGACACATTAACGATCAAGCAAGCCTACTTCAGCAAAACCATCACTGTGTCCAACCTGTCCAGTCGGCGAGGACCGGCAAGCGTAGCAGAGACTTTATACGAAGAGACCCCCGAAAGTATTGCCAATCGCGAACGACTGAAAGAAATCCAGCAAGCACAACCCGCAATACGTCGTTCCGGACAGGGAAGACCCACCAAGCGGGAGCGCCGGCAAATCATTTCATTTACTGCGAAAGATAAAATCTAATGCCAGACTGGTGATTCATTAACCGGCATTATTAGGTACAATGCGATACCTTTTCATTCACTACTACAACAACTGAATAACAGTTAGACATTCGTGACTACAACGCTATTTGGAAAATATCAGCGCGAACCTGTCTGGCGCCCGAAACGCCAGGTATATAACGTTGGACTGGAGCCCAAACTCTCCAAATGGTTATTTGATAACTCGTCACTAACCGAGCGATTAATTCATGCCTGTTCCGGATCATTTTGTGTACAGGTTCTGGATCAGGGCTGGGCACATCCTATGCTCAATGAGGCGAAAATACTGGATATGCGCCCTTCCAGCTACGCATGGGTTCGCCAGGTCCATCTGTTGTGTGACGGTAGACCCTGGGTATTTGCCCGAACCGTGATTCCGCCACATACTTTACGTGGCAAACAACGGCGCCTGACGAGATTGGGGAAAAAACCTTTAGGTGCGGTATTATTTGCCGATAAATCTATGCAACGGACCGAAATGGAAATCGCCTGCATTCAAAAAGGGCAACACATATATCGAATGGCCACCCATCATTTAGAAAAGGTTAACCAACCTGTCTGGGGACGACGTTCGGTGTTTTTCCTGAATCAACATCCGTTACTTGTCAGTGAAATTTTTCTACCCGAGATTGGTGATCCTGTTCACATGCGTTTAGGCTAAAACCTACTAATATCAATATTATGACCACAATGACCATACAACCCGGCAGCAGTAAAGAACGTTTTTTAAATTTAGCGCTGCTTACCCGTTTTGATAAACCCATCGGTACATTTTTGCTGCTGTGGCCAACGCTCTGGGCACTGTGGATTGCAGGCGCGGGCAAACCGGACACCTATGTCACCGTCGTTTTTGTATTAGGCGTCATATTAATGCGCGCCGCCGGTTGTATTATTAATGATTACGCTGATCGTGACATTGATGGTAATGTCGCTCGTACCCAGCATCGCCCCCTGGCGACCGGAAACGTCAGCGAAAAAGAAGCGTTAAGCTTATTTGCTATATTATGCCTCGCCGCATTCTCTCTGGTACTAACCCTGAACTGGTTAACCGTGGGATTGTCCTTTGTCGCTGTTGTTCTTGCGATACTTTATCCATTCATGAAACGACATACGTATATGCCCCAGGCATTTTTAGGTCTCGCTTTTGGTTGGGCTGTACCCATGGCCTTTGCAGCACAAACCGGCGAACTACCTGATATTGCATGGCTGCTGCTAACAGCGACTGTATTGTGGGCAACAGCTTATGACACAATGTACGCCATGGTGGACCGTGAAGATGATTTGCAAATCGGTGTTAAATCCACGGCAATATTATTTGGAGAAGCAGACAAACTCATCATCGGTGGTATTCAGGGTACATTTCTTTTCACCATGTTAATCATCGGCAATAAACTGGATTTTGGTCTGTACTATTATCTCGGCATTTCCGCTGCTACAGCACTGATCGTGTATCAACAGTACCTGATACGTGACCGCGAACCTGATCAATGCCTGAAAGCATTTCAAAATAACCACTGGCTGGGCCTCGCCGTATTTGCAGGAATTACCTTACAATACCTGCTTACTTGATCCTTAACTATTACAGTTTTATTAAACGCCCTGTTTTACGCCCAAAATTGTCTGTTCCTGTCATTTTTCATTCATAGAAACTTCATCCTGATGTCATAACCCGCTGCTAAGCTTCACACAATACAAACAGTATTTCTGATTACAGTGTGCAATAAATCAGTAACAGGAGTAGGTACATGCTAGTTGAAAGTAATCGCGAGTGGTGGAAAATAAAAGTTTACAACGAAGTATCGGAGTATTTAAGACACCCCAGTAATGCACGTAAACAACAGTTACAAACCTTGCTGACTGTATATGCAGAAATGCATAACCAGTCGCTGGACTCAGAAACTGTTACTTACTCAGAAATGGAACTATCAATGAATGACTGCTAATTACGACTATTGAGGATACATCATGCTTGATTATCTCTACGACTCAGCAGTAAATTATCAAAAACGTCATGGATTGAAGCCCAACCTGGTTTACTTGAACAACAATCACTTTTAATCACTACAGTTTCAACTGAAAACTCAACATCAACTGGCGGACTTGTTTAACGAATTTGACTTGCAAATCGTATTGTCGCCATCTATGCCGCACCCTAGCCTGGCCTACATCTAGGAAATAACCGAACTATTTCCATTAACACAGCTTAAGAAATAGCGGCTGCTGCTAGTGACAGGTAGTTTATTGTGTTGGAAATGTACTGAAGACAGGGGAAGGAAAAACGTAGCTTTACAATTTACGACTCGTCAATATCGTCTTCTGCGAGCTCGTCAAATAATTCATCAACAAAAAATAACTCCTTATTATACGGCTCACTGAGTAATTCGCTTTCATCCAGTGCAGTCATCAATTCCGCTTGCAGGTCATTGCTATCCAGGATTTCCTCGAGATAATCACCCATGATTATTTCTCCTTTTCTTTCACTTATCTATTTAATCACTTGCAAGAATAGAGCCTTAATGTGACGTTGCGATGAATATTTGGTGACAGTTTTGTGTCATACAGGCCAGAATATCTATTCTATCGCACGAAAGCATAACCTTACTTAAAATGTAGCAATTACAACGCCACCGCACTATCAATCGAGAAACATTAATTTCACTGCTGTTACCAATAAGCAATCGCTTATCAAGCCAGCAACTCTTACTGATAGCTTGAAATATACTTGCCGGCAATTGTGATTCATCCTGGAAACATAAAATGCATTATAAATTGATGAATCAAGCTTATTTGTTATTAGACATGCAATGGTTTATAGATAAGAAGATGAATATAAATCGTCAATTTATTTTCGACGCCCCCTCACATGCCGCCCTGGCAAACACTATGGCCTGGCTTAAGGCCATTTCCAACCTGGGACTGTTGATGGTTGGAATAGGCATATGTTTCTACAGCGCAATTAGCGCAAAATATATCGCAGGAGGATTTGCCGTACTCAGCTTATTAATTCTTCATCTCACGAGTACGCAAGATCGGTTCGCAGAAGCCAGCGTTATTATTCTGGTAGGCATAGTTGGTGGCGTAGTTGAAGTTATAAACACAACTTTAGGTTTGTACGAATATGCTACTCCCGCTTTTAACTACGCGATACTACCGACATGGATTGTAAGCATATGGTTTATAATCGGGGCAACGGTTCGGCATACATTCCGCTGGCTTAGCAGGCAGCTCCCGGCAGCCGGCTTTATGGGCATTATACTGGGATCATTAACCTACTACGTTGCCGCCAAACTTGGTGTGATCCATTTAGCCGGAGCGTATGATAATTTTGCTATAACCGCCAGTTTATCATGGGCTGCTGCGTTTCCTGTTATTGTACTCATCGGCCACAGGCTAATGCCCTTTAATTCAGCCAAACCGTAAGAGAAGGAATACTTAAACGAAAAGTTATGACGTAAAAATGGTGAGAATGGAAATTATCTGGAATCAATTATCAGTACGGTAAATTTCACTGATTTGTTCTTTGCTCGTTATGCACACGTTCAGATCACGCAACAGGCCATCCGCAATACTATAAATCCATCCATGCACAGCGAGTTCCTGGCCACGATCCCACGCATCTTGCACTATTGTGGTGTGAACAACGCTTTTCACCTGCTCGATGACATTAATTTCGCAAAGCCTGTCCACTTTTTGCTGTTCCGTAGTAAGCGCGCTGATTTTCTGTTCGTTTAGCTGGTAAATATCCTTGATATTCCGCAACCAGTTGTCAATTAAACCGTGCTTTTCGTTGGACATAGCCGCTTTAACGCCACCACAACCATAGTGGCCACATACAATAACATGCTTCACTTTCAGTATCTCTATAGCATACTGTATTACGGAAAGGCAATTGAGGTCTGAATGTACAACTATATTTGCCACATTACGATGAACGAAGATATCACCTGGCAACAAGCCTACAATTTCATTGGCTGGGACGCGACTATCTGAACAACCTATCCACAGATATTCAGGTGCCTGTTGCCTGGATAATTTCTCAAAAAATCCTGGCTTAGAACGTTCAACCGAGTCTGCCCAGAGTTTATTGTTAGCAAATAAATGGGTTAGCAATTTCATTTTAACTTATAGCTTGCAGAGATAAATGATCTGCAAATATTTGTGATTAACTTTTATGGAATTGTATCAGTTCAGATTCATATATGGCTATTCTAATAGACAATTTATACCGGCATTCCGCTACGACTGGATCGCATTAACCATTTACGAATATTACCCATAAACTTCCAGATATCATCTTTGTCGGGTTTAACATAACTTAATGAATCAGGATCGTCCCCCATTTTACTAAATATATCACTTAACCATACAGAGTCTCGGCCCGTTGCACCCAGGTTTGATAACCAGGACTCCATCTCCCCAACATAAATGACGAAAAGCCCATAATCAGCCAGATCATCCACCAGTTTTTTCGCCGCGACCTTATGGCTTTTTTCCAGCGCGTCCACTCCACCATCCTGCCGCATATCTTTACCGCTCTCATCAAAGCTGGATTTTACGGTGCGTCGCAGTTCGGCCAGTTCCTGGCGTTCCGATTGTGGAATAAAAACACTTTTAAGCACGTTGGCCCATATTTCTCCGGTGTCATTTACGATGTCTATGTCAACGATAAATGCTGTTGGAATACCCAAGACCCTTAACGACTGAACAATCGTTTTAGCTGTCTGATTATCCCTTGCGTTCAGGAACAAACAATTTTTGATCCCTATATTGGCGTCAGAATTCAGCAATCGTTCATTAATTTCCTCATAAAACGCCTTTCCTGCTGCGGATATGGTAACAACCGCGTAGTCGTAATATAGTGCTCGCAACAATCCAAAAGAATGTAAGAGCGGATTTTTTATCAAACCACCAATATTCTTATTCGTCAAAAGACGTGCAGTCGCATTACCATACTGGTTGGTTAATCGAATCATGTTGACGGGACAGCCAGAATTGAGGCAGCCCAACATAAACGGCAAACTGTCAGTCGCAATAAAGATTTTTTTGTCGACATTCTCAGCGACTTTTACCAGCTCATTCCCCAAAATATACGCCAACTGTGGACTTAAAAACGCTTCCGGCTGATCAATTAACAGTACAGAATGATCTCCAGCGACAACTTCAGTTATAAGTCCGATGAAAGACCTGATACCATCGCTTTGTTCCTCCAGCAGCTCAGCTTTCTGATGAAACTGAACTGCCTGCATATGAATACCACACTCTTCAACAACGTTTTGCGGTGCGGTATCTGACAAGCGATAGCGCAAGTAACCCAGGTTGGTCGGATCAACAACCAGATATCGGCCAAATGCATTGGTAATAATGCTTCTTACCAGTTTTCGTTTATCATTATTGCGAAAGAGAACCTGTAAGTTGGATCGTTTCGGTCTATCCAGATTACCGACATGTTGCGTCTCTGTGAGTTCTATGCGCGTCTTGGCATCAATCACCAGGGTCTGAAATTTCAGAAACCATTCACAAAAATACTCCGAATTGGTATTGGGATTTTGCAGCACAGTCAACAATGTTGTTTGGGCTACCTGAATGCGCTGCCTGTCATTGCCAATTACAATATGGTCTACTGGAACAGACTCTCCTTCCGCAGGTGGTAAAGTAATACGGCCTACTTTTGCTGCGGCGGATTTCCCATCAACCGAAGCAAATTCAATAGTATTTAACAACAGATCATCTTCATTAAATTGTCCGGTGGTGCAGTAACGTTTAATTTCAGACAATAACGTACTTTTACCGGAATTACTTGGTCCGATAAATAAGTTCAGCGAAGTCGTCTTGATATTATCAAGCGGCGTCCTGGTTGATTTCCCAATCTTTAAATCTATCGTCTTAATCATATTCGCTGACCAGATTTACTGGCCGATATACAACAGATATGTAAACCCAGGCTGCGTAGCCCGCTTGTTTTGATGGTCGCCATTCCTGTCAATGCTCTACTAAATATTCTGGGCACTACCTGTCCTGCCGAGCCCTGCTCCACGAGGATATAACTGCAAAAAAACCGCCAAGTTAGCTAGTCCGAGGTGACTATAATCGGTTAATTTTTGAACAAACTCAGTTTTGATTTGCGACGGAACGAAATAGAATGACAGACCCATATGGAGTAATCTGAAAGACTGCGTTCGCGGAATCCTGAAAATTTATTTTTTTGTTTTCAATTTCATCTAATAGTTATCGCCACGATTCAAACCAAATAGCGGGTAATTTCGTCGAAATCGTCGCTAGTGATGGCAATGGTTACTTTTTTATCGAATCGAATTTTTATCTCAAATTGTATACTTGACAACCATCTACATAATACTGTTAGATATACGACTTATGCGTAAGTAGTACGTAAGTATTTCGTCAATCAACATAAGTAGTAAATAGCGGTAACTGCCTTCACAGTGGTTCTGAGTAGTTCTAGCGGTATGTCATTAGAAGTAACTTCAAACACACAATCTCGCCATATTCAAACTGTAACCACTACGTCTGGTAAACGCAGTCGCTTATCTGTTTTTTATCCACCCTCTGTTGGAGATCCTCAATGAAGCTCAACAAAGCAGTAATACCATTGTCGCTTATCGTTCTATCGAACTTTCCAGGGTTTGCCTGGGGAGCCGATAGTGAAGAGCTACAAAACCAACTCAACGACCTGAAAGATGAAATTGCTATCCTGCAGGATCAACTGGAAGAAACCAACATTAGTAGGGCCAACCAGATGAACATCTCTGGTTATACCGATCTTGAATATCACAACTCTACATTAACTGGCGCTGAGCCTGAATTTCGATTACACCATATGTCCCTGTTCTTTGAAAAACGGATTACCGATAAGTGGAGATTCTTCTCGGAAATTGAATACGAAGATGCGCCATATATAGAATTTGACTACGTCGATGACGATACAAACTCTGATTGCAAGGGATGCTATGGAAAAATCTTTCTTGAAGCTGTGAACTTCACCTATGCCTGGGATCCAAAAGCACAGTTTCGTGGCGGCCGATTTTTTACACCGGCTGGAATCTGGTCTATCGATCACTATCCTCCCTTCGTGCCCACCCAACTCAGGCCGCAATTTGTTCGTAACATATTTCCCCAGGTTGTTGATGGGGTGACCGTATTGGGAACACTGCCACTGGGTAATATTTTTATTAACTATGATGTGTACTATGGGAACGGTGAAGGAAACTCAGGCAAAGAAGACGGTAATAGTGAAAAAGCCGTTGGTGGAAAAGTCTCGTTCCTGTTTCCAACACTGAAATACCTCGAAATAGGGGGTTCAATATATAATGACACCTGGAACGACGAGACGGAAAAAGAAGCGATAGGCGGTCATTTGAAAATGAAGTTCTGGAGTTTCACTCTACAGGCTGAATATGCCGCAGCGACTTACACTCCCGTCACTACCGCGCCCTATGACCGCAATGGCTATTATGCACAGCTATTATATGATTTCAGAAAATGGACAATTGGTGGGCGCCACGACTTCTTTGATCCGCAAGAAGGTACACAGAGTACATCCATTGATAACGCTGTATTTATTAATTATCACGTCAACGAATCCATTGTTTTAAAACTGGAACATCACATGTTTGATCTGGAAGATCCAAACGCCGAAGACTATGACCACACTATCGGCAGTGTTGTTATTTACTTAGGTAACTAGGAGAGCTAAGCACATGAAAATTTATTTAAAAGCACTAATGATTATGTTGTCGCTTAGCTTACTCGCTGCACACCAGGCAGCGGCTAGTGAAAGCATTGTTGTAATTATCAATAAAAGTAATCAGCAGGAACTAAACCAGCAGGATATCAAGAATATTTACGGAGATATTGTGTTTCAGTGGGAAAATAAACAGCGCATTACTGTGTACAACCTCCCAGTCGACTCGCAAGTCAGGGAAGTTTTTAGCCAGAAGATTTTTGGCGAAACCGCTCTACGAACGGCAGCAGAAGAATCAAATAGAAAAATTACCAATACCATAAACAATCCCACTATAACCAAGCGTGCCAGGCTCGTGGCAAAACTGGTCGCAAAAAATCCTGACGCGATAGGTTATATACCGGCTAGCCTGCTGGACCAGAAGTCTAATGTACGAGTTATCCTACGTATTGACTAGGAAAACTTTACGACCAAAATTAGTTCATATGATAATCCGGGGTTGGCAGGGAAATGCCAACCCTTGTTGTCGAAAGAGATTTACATTGTCACGCAGTTTCTGTGGCGAGTAGTGGAAAAATGGAGTAAGCGGTGCCATGAATTACTACAATAAAAATTACAATTACAACTTCACGCTTTTTCTACTGGGGCTGATTATTTTGGCCCTCAGCACGTCGCCCTTGTCTGCAAGTGACAACCTGCAGGAAATCGCTTCAAAATTCAAAGATGCTACATCATATTATCTACTTGCTCAGAAATATTCTATTAGCGGAGGCAGACCAGAAGATTTTGAACAATCCATAAAGTGGTATACGGAAGCTGCGAAACTTGGCCATGTAAAATCTAAACTCCAGCTTGGCCGTTTTTATTTCGAAGGACTAGGAACCGATATAGATTATGATGAAGCCGCTCGCTGGCTTATTGACCCCGCCAACAAGGGCTACAACAAAGCACAATATATGCTTGGCATGATTTATCTTAATGGCACCAGGAAATTTGCAAAAGATGAAAAAAAGGCTTTTTCCTGGTTAAAGAAAGCCGCCGATGACTTTAATAGTGATGCGATATACCAGATAGGCAGAATGTACTATTACGGCGTAGGAACTGAAAAAAATTCAGATAAAGCAAAAAAATATCTGACACTGGCTGACGAACAGGAAATCGCAGACGCTACACAGCTCCTGGTACAAATTAAACAGGATGAACAAAAGCCACAGGATTCCGCTGTTGTCGCGGCACAAAAAACAGCTGCAGAGTTACTTTTAGAAAGAGCCAATGCTGGTGATATTAATTCCCAATACCAGTTAGCCACAGCATATCTAAATGGTGACATGGGTTTTAAGAAAGATAAAAAGAAAGTTTTACTCTGGCTGGAACGCGCAGCATCGCATGGCCAAAAAGATGCGCAATACATGCTAGGTTCAATTTACTATAATGGAAAAATTACCAGGCGTAATCATAAAAAGGCCAGGTTCTGGCTTAACAAAGCCGCCAAAAATGGCGTAGAAAATGCCAAGATATTGATGGCTGCGATCGGTTCGCCAAAGCAATTAGATAAAGCTGAGAAAAAAGCTAAGCAACCGTCATCAACGGAAGATCTCTTTCTGGCTGCCGCGGAGAACGGCGACAGGGAAGCGCAATTTAAAATAGGATTAATGTACCTGTATGGCCAGGATGGTTATCCACGCGATCCGGAGCAGGCGTTACGCTGGTTAAAAGCTTCAGCCATCCAGAACCATGCGGGCGCACAATTCCAGACAGGCATGGCGTATTACGATCCCAATTCAGACAATAACCAGGAGGCGCAAAATTGGTTGATTAAAGCGGCTGAAAATGGACATGCGGATGCCCAGTATTTCTTAGGCTCGATATACAACAAGCAGCAGAACTATGGCTCAGCGGTTCACTGGCTAGATGTTGCAGTTAAAAACAATCACGATGAGGCACTTGATCTGTTGATCGAGATGTATATCAACAACAAACTGGCCAATCCTGACAAAGACCAACTGTTAGTCTGGCTGGAAAAAGCCAGCCTTAATGGTTTTCGCGAAGCGCAATTCGAACTTGGCAAGCAGTATCTGGTTCATGAAGAAATTGCCAACAATAAAAAGAAGGCATTTGCCTGGATTGAAAAAGCTGCAAGAAAAGGCCATCTACCTGCTAAATATCAACTGGCGGTTATGTACCAAAAGGGAATGGGAGCGCCTCAACAATATACAAAGTCAGCCCGTTGGTTCAGGGAGGCGGCAAAGGAAGGTCACGTGGAAGCTCAATATGAACTTGCAGAGCTATACAGCCAGGGTCTTGGATTGCCAAAATCTGCTAGAAAGGCAAAAAAATGGTATGACGCAGCCGCGGAACAGGGGCATATGAAGGCTAAGGTTCGCCTCGGCAGTGGTTCCCGTTTTTAAGTTTCGCTGCTATTTTTACTTATAACTTTTGTCTCTGGCAAAACCAATCGTAATATTAAATAACCCAGTCCCGCCGATAACAAAGAACCTATAAGTATCCCCAGACGGTCATCAATAATATATTGATCCGATGTTTGTTCAAAGGCCAGAGAACTGATAAACAAACTCATGGTAAATCCAATACCACAAAGTGTGGCAACCCCATACAACTGACTCCATTTAACGTCACCTGGTAACCTGGCAATCCCAATTTTTACAGCCAGCCAGGATAATCCAAACACACCCAGCTGATTACCAAAAAACAATCCTGCTGCAATTCCCAATGGTACAGGCGCTAAAATGGAATCCAGACCAACACCTTCCAGGGATATACCTGTATTAGCAAATGCAAACACTGGCAAAATGAAAAATGCGACGGAAGGGTGTAGGTCGTGCTCCAGTTTTTCCAGTGGCGATGTGTTGTATTCACTCGATTTTTGTAATGGGATAAAAAGGCCAAGAATAACGCCTGCCAGGGTTGCATGTACCCCGGACTTTAACACCGAAGCCCAAAGTATAAGGCCCACGATCACATAAGGCGCTATCGATAAAACACCACGTTTGTTAAGAATGAATAATATAACGATGCATATGCTTGCCACAACTAGAGAAAGAGTCGACAGATTCGCCGTATAAAATATCGCAATAATGATAATTGCACCCAGATCATCAACTATTGCCAGGGTTAACAAAAACACTTTTAAACTGTTGGGAACACGATCACCCAACAAAGACAATATACCCAGGGCAAACGCAATATCTGTCGCTGATGGGATCGCCCAACCCCCCATAGCAATTGGGTCACCCCAGTTTATCCATGAATAGATAACAGCAGGAACGGCCATACCGCCAATCGCGCCGATAACTGGCAGTGCAACTTTGGAGGGATCAGAAAGTTCGCCACGTAATGCTTCGCGTTTTACTTCCAGGCCAATTAGAAAGAAAAATACCGCCATCAATCCATCGTTGATCCAGAGCAACAAGGGCTTGGCAATTTGAAATTCTCCGATCCGAATCTCTACCGGTATCTCTAACAATCTGTCGTAGATCGATTCCATAGGGGAGTTTTCAATAACCATGGCGAGGATTGCGGCAGCCACCAGTAAAATTCCACTGGCAGATTCCAGGCGCATGAAATCGCGAATGGCACCTATAACTTTGTCGGTCGTTGAGTCAGATTCTGTTTCGGTTGTCATTGTTTGAATGTATTCAGAAATAAAAATGAAGCATAAGTAAACTGCAAATGATTATACCGACCACCTATGTTAAATGACAGCATACCTGGCACATAAAATATCCAGGAATAATGAATCACGATGTTAGAGAGAAATATAAGAGTACCCATGTTATTTTTCTCTGGGTGTTGAGTATACCGACGATGGCAATTGTCAGTCACGATTGACATGCGGGTAACAGCAAAGAAACGCCAGGCACTTTTTGCACGACAGGTGTCACGGCTGGATTAAAGCAGGATCAACAATAAAAGTTAGATTTTCTGGTATGCTGGCCAGAGCTGTCTAAATTGACGAAAATCTTTTGACCAATCAGCAAATTATGTTAAATTTCACAATTTAAGCATGTTCTAAAATATACTAGCCGTGGGCAAAAATAAGCCTTATAAAACAGCAGGTTGGCATTAATTCAAATATTTGATTAGCGGGGCTTACGCTATTGGTCAGCGTAAACGATAAAGCAAACCGAAATTGTTAACGCGCAACATTATATTCGCCCACCTCAGGCCATTACTAAATATAAGATAAAACCTTACGTTTAGTTAAATCTGGCAACTGTTTTGCATTTTTATTAGTCTGGTTTAGCGTTGAGAATACTCAACAATATTAGTCAGTTAAATTAAAATTTATAACTGCCAAACCTGTACGGGATACTCCATTTAACAATTACGTAGTTATTTGCTCATGACCAAATGACCACCAAAGAATTCCAAATACGTTTTCTTAAACTCATACTGTTGACCTGGATTGTACCAGCGGTTTTCGGTCTGTCGTTCCTGGTGTATATCCAGATGTTTACTACTCAACAAATGCTGGATATTTTAACCAGCCCGATTGAGCCTGTATTTGTCACCGCTGCCATAATATTTACACTCTGGTATTTCAATCGCTACGCAAAACCAGTCTATGACTACCTCGACAATCCCCAAGATGACAAGGTAGAACATTTACTAAAAATAATAAAAACATTTCCATTACACTACTGGAGCGTGTTTTTAACTTACCTGATCATTGCTCCGGTAACAGTTATCTATAGTGCCGAACTGTTTTCTGATTTTAAAGCGACACCTATCGACTGGTTCCGCATTAGCCTGGTCGCACTAATAGTATCAATTATCGTTGGACTGCCGATATTCTTTCTGATACTGGATTTATTTGGCAGCATCATGGGACGTATCGCTTTAAAGCACGCGCACGTGACCATCAAGGTAAAAGTTTTCCTAATTGGCGCACTAGTGCCCCTGCTTATAGATACGATGCTGGTACAGTATTATTGGACGCGCACGGGCTACTTCACCTTTGAAACCTTTGTGGTGTGGCTGGCACTGGAGTTACTGGCAATTGCCGGCAGTCTGATTTTTGTTAGAAGTTTTGGCCAATCACTTCAGCCACTACGCCAGGCTCTGGAAAAACCTGAACACCCCACCCAGCAAAATTTTAATGACATGGTACCTCAATCCACTGACGAACTGGGCGTACTAACCACCAACTACAGAGAACTTCTGGAAAACCTCAAGGATTATCACGAACACCTGGAAGACCTCGTTGAACATCGCACTAATGAACTTGCCACATCCAACAAAGAACTGGAGTCATTCTGTTATTCCGTATCCCATGATTTGCGCGCGCCATTACGTGCTATTAAGGGGTTTAGTCAAATGATCATGGAAGACTATCACGACAAACTGGATGAAGAAGGCAAAGACTATTTGCGACGTATTTCCGGTGGCATTACCAAGATGACGCAACTCATTGAAGATTTAATGTCATTATCCCAGGTAACCACTCACGAAGTACAAAACCAGCGAGTGAACCTGACCGACCTGGCTAAAGATGCCATCACTATTTTAAAAGAAGCCGAACCCGACCGGCAGATTAATATCAATATTGAAGAAAACCTGGTTACGACCGGGGATGAAAAACTACTGAAGGTCGCACTGGACAATCTGTTTAACAATGCGTGGAAATATACCGGAAAGAAGCCCAATGCTAATATACGATTTGGTTACTCAAAAGAGAAAGACGCTTTTTATATCACGGATAATGGCGTTGGCTTCGATATGCAATACGCTGACAAATTGTTTGGTGCTTTCCAGCGTTTACACAATGTCAACGAGTTCGAAGGCACCGGTGTAGGTTTGACTACCGTGCAACGTGTATTTGAAAGGCATCAGGGTAAAATCTGGGCCGAATCCCAGGAAGGCAAAGGCGCAACTTTTTTCTTCATTACTCATCCAAAAATCGTAAAAAACAAGCAAACTATTCACTAATTATTTTCCACTAGCGACTAATGAATCAGTATAGTGTTGCATAATGCGCGCAATATGCTTGCTGACCCGTCGCAACCAACGTATAGCTTCCAGGCAATCGGTTCCTTCTGCAATACTCATCTCACCCGAAGCGATTTTCTCCATAATCTTAAGACGGTATGGTTTCACGTTGTCATGGATTTCGCCACTCACTTTGCCTGATACCTTCACTGCGTCACTCCAGTTAGCCACATCAATAGCAGCAAGTATCGTATTTACACAATCGATTAACAAATCACGTTGTTCGATTAACTCAGGAGTTTCCCTTGCCGTAATGGCTCGATCCTCCTCTTCCTCACAACGTTCATGCAAGCGCTGCAGGTGGTCAAGCGTATGAATCAATGCGATTAAACGCTCCCAATCTGCATCAATTCCCGACTTCAGATTTATTCTGTCGATATAGGCGTAGGTTTCGTCTAACGCTGCCTGGAGATCTTGCAGATCCGCCCGCTTTTCCTCACTAAAGGCACCCAATAGCGCATTAAGGTGGTATAACAAGGCCAGGCTTTCGTTTTTGACAGAGTTTTGTACTGCTGATATAGCGAGCGCCGGTTGTTCAAGCAATCCTGTTTCAAGCCCCCTGGTATATCCGGGTCCCTTGTCCGGTACTAATTGAACCATCAGACCTTCAAATCTACTGGTTAGTGGCAGAATCGCGATAACACCCACAGTATTAAATAGCGTATGAAATGCTACTAGCGCTATTTCGCCATTGGTCTGCAACCCTCCAGGTTCCAAAGATTCCCACACAAAAGTAAACGGTGTAATTAATATTAGCGCGCCAATAGCAGTGAACAAATTATAAATGACATGAGAATAACCTGTCCGTTTTACCGCAATAGAACCACCGATAGTTGCCATAGCCG
>NZ_CDLKIE010000315.1:0-15878 GCF_975902315.1 Kaarinaea lacus
CCACATGACGCAAGTGCGCAAACAGCTTAAACAATTAACAAAGTAGTCCAGGTAATAAGCGACCGTTCTAGTTTGCGGAAGTCGCGCTTTTGATAACTTGCCGAGATTTGTCGATGGCGTTTTCTATGTAATTGGCATAGAACTCTGGCGTGTTGTATCCAATCATCTCGGGGGCCAGTTGCTTGCCGCTGGCGTCCACAAACTGCAGGGTTGGTGTCACTTCGACGCCACGCTTGAAGGCAAAGTTTTCAGCGTCAACCAGGTTCCCGTTAAAGTCCCGGATATTATCGATCCCGTCAATCATGACCTTGCGGATAATGACACGGTTATTGAATTGTCCGCTTTGGTACATGGGACCCAGGATTTCGTCTTCCAGGCGTTCGCAATATTCGCAGGTTTCCGCTGCATACATAATCAGGATCGGTAAATTTTGCTGATTAGATTGCAAAGCCAGCATGGCGAAATCGTCGGCCTTTGGCAGGTTGGAGTCGGTATCCTCGGCATTGGTATGAGCTACTAAAAAAATGAGCACACTTGCAATGATCAATTGATTAATTACCCAGGGCTTCATGTATTCCTCTTCAACAAATTGCCAATATTTACTCTATAGAAACAAAAAGTTAGGCTACTTAAAGCAGCCTTACCCACGAAGTGTGATAGCAATCCGGGGAACAGTGATTATATCTTAGTCGGTGCAGCTGGACAGCCCGGCTGACCCTTTTTAATTTTATGCCGGGTTTGTGCCAACTTATGAGACACAGGTAACAGATTGTCAGGCCTCGCCTAACAAACCGCGCAAATTGGCGAGATGTGCTTGTCCGGTCTGCTGACGTTGTTCCGGATCCTGTTTTTGATGCTTTTCCCAGGCAATGTTGTCCTCAGGAATTTCGTCGAGAAAACGGCTGGGTTCGCATGGAATCACTTCACCATTCCGTTTACGTTTGGCAGCCAGACTGAACGTCAGGGAACGTTGCGCCCGGGTAATACCGACGTAAGCCAGGCGCCTTTCTTCTTCGATATTTTCTTCCTGCACGCTTACATAATGCGGTAACAGGTTTTCTTCCATGCCCACCATGTACACATGGGGAAACTCAAGTCCCTTGGCGCTATGCAAGGTCAGCAAATTCACAGCGTTGGGCAGTTCGGATTCGTCATCGCCATCTTTGTCCAGCATATCAATCAGTGTCATTTGCTGTACCAGTTGCGCGAGACTTAGTTCCTCAGTAGAGGTTTCTACTATGTGCTCAATCCAGGCTAATAACTCGTAAACGTTTTCCAGCTTGCGCTCGGCGCTTGGAATATCTCGACAAATATCTTCCAGCCAGTCCTTGTATCCAATTTCGTCTACCAGATCATTTAATCCTGCAACCAGATCACCTCTTTCCATACGATCAGACATATACGCTACCCACTCGATAAAACGCCTGACACGCTTCAGGGGCCGTTCCGCCAGGTACTGGGATAATCCCATTTCATACCCAGCTTCACAGAGACTGACACCACGTTTGTTGGCATAGCTCACCAGCTTTTCCAGGGTACTCGGACCAATTTCACGACGCGGTGTATTGACTACCCTCAAAAAGGCCTGATCATCATCAGCGTTTGCCAGCAAACGCAAATATGCCATAACATCTTTTACTTCGGTCAAAGAGAAGAACGATGTGCCGCCGGTAATACGATAAGGAATTTTATATTCACGCAAACATTTCTCAAACAGTCGTGATTGATGATTGCCACGATACAATAACGCATAGTCGCGAAACTCGGTGCGCTTTTGAAATTTGTGATTCAATAAATGGTTAACCACGCGTTCGGCTTCGTGCTCTTCATCGCGCGCTTCGATAACCTTGAGTGGTTCACCAAAACCGAATTCACTCCAGAGATTTTTCCTGAACACATGCGGATTATTGGTAATCAGGCCGTTAGCGGCCTGAAGAATACAGCTTGTAGAACGATAGTTTTGTTCCAGTTTGACTACCGTTAAATTAGGAAAGTCAGTTTTTAATTGCGCCAGATTTTCAGGACAGGCACCTCTCCAGGCATAAATTGACTGATCATCATCGCCCACCACGGTTAACGCCGCACGGGGTCCTACCAACAGTTTGACCAATTGGTATTGTACTGCATTAGTATCCTGGTATTCATCGACTAACAGGTAACGAATCCTGTTTTGCCAGCGTTCCAGCACTTCCCGGTTTGACTCAAACAATGCTACCGGCAAACAAATCAGATCATCAAAATCGACCGCATTGTACACTTTCAATTGATGACAATAAGCAGCGTATAGTCCAGCCAGATCCTGTTTGACAGCAGTATCACACTGACTATTCAGCGCGACTTCCGGCGTAATAGCGGCATTTTTCCATAGCGATATTTGTTGCTGAGCCTGCTCAACGGGAACAACTTTTAGCAGGCTACTGGATGCCAGTTGCTTCAACAGTAACTGACTGTCCTGTGAATCATAAATAGAAATACGCGACTTATAACCTAATTGCTTATGCTCTTTCTGGAGGATTTTTAAACCCAGGGTATGAAAAGTTGAAACGGTCAATCCTTTGACGTCTTTTTTCGATAAACGACCCGTTACGCGCGACTTCATTTCTTTAGCCGCTTTGTTGGTAAATGTCACGGCTGCTATTTTGGAAGGTGCTATCCCACAACGCTGGATTAGATAGACGATTTTCTGGGTGATTACACTGGTTTTACCACTACCGGCACCCGCTAGAACCAGTAATGGGCCGTCAATGTGGTTCACAGCTTTGCGCTGTTGAGTATTTAACTTCGACATGCAATAAAAACGCTTTCTAAATCTTGTATAAAAACTGTTTGTGAGAATAAAATAATGTCTGGTTTGAGCTTTTGCTGCTAACTATTTATAGTTCGGACGTTTTTCCTTCACTCAATTACTTTACAATCGGCAAATTAAAATAGAATGTCGTTCCCTCGCCCTGCCGTGAATCAAATCCAATTCGTCCGTTATGTTCTTCTATAATCGCTTTTGAGATACTCAAGCCCAATCCGGAACTGCGTACTTTACCACTTTTTCCAGTTCTCGCCATGACAAATTTTTGAAAGACTTTGTCCTGGATATGTGGCGCAACACCTTCTCCATGATCAATAACACTTACCCGGACCATCGATGTTTCAGGACTGCTTACAAGAATCTCAATAACATCGTTAATTGCACCATACTTGGCCGCGTTTGACAGCAAATTTGCCAGTACTTGTTCGATTCGTACGGCATCACAGTTTACTTTCGCACTATCCGTTTTATCGTTAAGTAGAAATGTGACACCAAATTGATCTGCATAAATTTTATTATTCTTGATCGCTTTATCAATTATTGGTCGTAGTTCGCACACCTGTTTTGACATGTGCAACTTACCGGATTCAAACTTCTGCAAATCCAGAAAATCGTTAACCAGGGTTAGCAGCCGCATCGTGTTGCTGCTGGCCATATCAAGTAAACGCCTGGTTTCCTCCTCGATTGGGCCAGTGGCTCCACGCATCACCAAATCCAGTGCGCCATGAATAGCCGCCGCCGGGGTACGAAATTCATGGCTAATGACGCCCATCAACTCATGTTTTTGCTTTTCGACCTGCTCGCGCTGTAGTTCCTCTTTTCGCAACCATATAACCATGACAATACCCACCACCAGGAATATTAAAAACAATATAGTTGCCTCTAGATATAAATTGCGCTGGTAACGGGAAAATAAATCAGCATTATAAAGGTCCACGGCATCCCAGCGAGTTTCTGACACTGGCACACTAATTAACATGCGGTTTTTTTCTTCATCGGATAAACGGTAATCATTTCGTACGATATGATTTCTTGCGCCTTCAGCAATCACTTCTATCAAATTATTAAATGCAGGATAGATCAACATTAACGTGTGTCCGGGCGTTTGTGCGGCACGAAGCGTAGTACCCAGAGCATCTGCATGAAAACTGATAAACAGCACGCCTTCTTTCTCCCCGAAGTTAGTCATCACATCAAAATGGTAACCTTCATAATTGGGATGTATATAAGGGTGGTAGTACTGCTTCTCTGCAAATGACTTGATATCGACACGGCAGGAATCCGCCACCAGGCCATCAAAATCTTCAAACAATGGAACACCATCGGAACTTGCCACGGTAAACGCAAAGTGGCCGGGGAAATATTGCTTAATCAGTGCCGCTAACTGTTGGTAGTGTTGTTCATTTTCAGGATCCGTCGCGACAGCGCGAATAGCGGCCAGGTGCTGATCCGCGAATACCTGTACCAGGCGATTTCGCTCCCCTACAAACCGGGATACCTCTTCGGCGATTGCAGACGCTGATTCTGCTGCGATGAATTGGTGATACGCTTCATGATCAGCGATCCTGCCCTGTATTACCCACAGTAAGAATGCAGCAGCCAGGCCGATGATCAATGCAACGAACCAGAAATAACTTTTTGATATCAATTGAACTGACTGCTGAATTTTAGCCAAGTGACGCTACCAGATTATTATTTTTAAATTAAATAGAATGAATAGTATTAACGAAGATTATATCCGTTAAAGGAATAGAAGAGTCAACTGCAGTTTAATCCAGGATTGCGTTTTTCAGCGGATTTCGTGGCGCGTAATGTTGTAAAAACTCATCAATTTTATCTGCAGGTACCGGGGGGCTGAAATAATAACCTTGTAAAAAATCGCAATGTTGTTGCTTAAGGAAGGCAGCCTGGGTTCGCGTCTCCACACCCTCCGCTACAACCTTTAATCCCAGGCTATGCGCCAGCGCTATGATTCCTTTAGCAGCGTTACCATCCTGCTCGCGATCAGCAATCCGCATAACAAATGAACGATCAATGTTTAATGAATCTATTGGCAATTTCTGCAGCATGTTCATGGAGGAATGTCCGGCACCGAAATCGTCAATGGCAGTACGCAAACCCAACGATTTTAATCGATTCATCGTATCGATGGTGCCTGAAATATTTTTCATGGCAACATCTTCAGTAATCTCAACGCAGACTAGAGCCGGATTTAGCCTGGTTGACGTTAACACCTGCTCAATATTTTCAACAATACCTTCCTGGGCAAATTGCCTGGATGACATATTAATCGACAATCGCAAATCAGGATGACCTGACTGATGCCAACGTAATAATTCATTACATGCGTTGACTAACACCCACTGACCAATTGACAGAATCAATCCACTTTCATCAGCAATGGCCATAAATTTTGATGGTGATAGCATGCCAAATTCCGGGTGGTTCCAGCGTAACAATGCTTCTACACCAACGACAGTGTTGGTTTCATTGTCAACTTGAGGCTGGTAATACAAACATAATTCGCCATTGGCAACGGCCTTGCCCAGGTTTTTTTCCATTTCCAGGCGACGTCGTGCCCGATCGTTCATATCATAGGTGTAGTAGCAAAAACAATTGCCGCCCAGTTCCTTGGCACGATACATCGCAGCGTCGGCGTTACGCAGCATTTCCCCGCGATCCGAACTATCAAGCGGGTATAGCGCTACGCCAATACTGGCACTGGTATAAATTTTGTGTCCACGAATTCTGTAGGGTTGTGACAGGCGAAACCTGAGTTTTTCTACAATCTTTTCCAGCTCGTCGACGTTACTTAATCCTTCTACCGCCACCGCAAATTCATCACCGCTTATGCGTGCAACAATATCGCCCTGTCGCATGGTGCTACGTAACCGTCTTGCTACCGACTTCAACAGTTCATCACCAACCGCATGGCCCAGGTTGTCATTAATCATCTTGAAATTATCAAGATCAAAAAAACAGACGGCTAACAGTTTTTCAGTGCTATGCGCCTTTGACATTGCATGAGACAGGCGTTCCTGAAACAAACGCCGGTTGGACAGGTCAGTCAGGCTGTCGTATAAGGCCTGATGCTGCATTGAAGTTTCGGTCTTCTTGCGTTCGGTAATATCCTGAATAATACCTACCACACTGACAGGACTGCCGTTATTGTAAGTAACTTCGCCTTGCAGATTTACAAAACACTCAGCACCACTCCTGGTAATAATACGATGATCGACATTAAGCTTTTCGCGATTAAACAATGCATTATCGATAACAGTTTTAACATTGTCTCGGTCAGATAAATGGATGAGATCCAGGAAGGAACTTAAACTATTATCGAACTCACTGCGTCCGATACCAAACAACTTCAACGCTTCATCCGATAAAGCAATCCGGCAATCGGGTACACTCAATTGCCAATAACCTATCCCGGCAACCTGATGGACCTGTTTCAACTGTTCCTGCCAGGATTTTAAATCCTGGGTACGACTGTTATTCCTTAACGCATACTTGATACGCTGCGAGACAAAATGCAGATTAGTAGTCTTGGTAATAAAATCTGTGGCACCAGCATCAAAGGCCTGGCGAATATACTCAAGCCCATCGACACCGGTTAACATCAGGACAGGAATATCTTTAAATGCCTGATTGTTACGAATTTCCTGGCAGGTTTCTATGCCATCTTTTCCTGGCATAATCACGTCCAGCAAAATAACACTGGGAGTTATTTCGGTAAGTTTATCCAGCGCCGCGGCACCAGAATTACACTCATAGACCTGCATACCCACCTTTTCGAGTTCACGGCGGATAAGTAATCGCTCATCTGGTTCATCGTCAACCAGCATTACTGTTGGCTGTACCGATGCCAACTCGTCTGACACTGTGATCTCCTTGAGTACGCTTCAAAAATTTATTCAGGATAGATGTAACTACTGCCCGAAAACCCTAAACCTACGAGTGTCCAACAAATCGACTGCTGTCGCTGTACTTGTCCAGCTACCGGAAATTACGACTTGACGAGATTGAAAGCCCCAATTATTACTATCGACGTTCCGTAAGTTTCGACCAGTTTACACTACGACATGTTACATACTATTAACCTGATCACTAAAACTATGTACTCCAGCCGCAAATAGTTTAGAAGAGATCTACCACCATACAGCCTAAAAGTTACAAGCTTTTATTTATTGTATTTTTGACTGTGGTTTACACCGATGCAAATTCCCTATTGCTTGCAAAAGAATAGGTATTTGCAACCTTGCAGTCAACGATTTCATCCATTATACCAATTACATTTCATATTGATAATCTTTATCCAACGATTGAAGCGTTGAATAAAAACGCCGTTCCAGCGGTTGAGCCTTATTGGGATCCATAAAACCTGAACCATGCCATTGACTTAGCAACTGTGCTATTTCCGCCTGAACGTTATGGTTTTTAGACTGTTTCATCTTGTCAGCGAGTTGCGACACCTGATATTCCATTCGGCGCTGCCTGGATTCCGGCGGAGATTCAACATCCGCCAGCACTTCGAGCCGTATACACAACATCTCCTTCTTTTCCGCTATAACATCATCCTGGTTGAGCAAAGACGGCTTAACAGCCTCTATACCATCACTACCGATTTTTCCTGAATATTCTTTAAGTTGATCGAACCGCTCCTGAACCGCCTGATCTACCACACTTAATTTTGAACTTACGGTTTGCCAGCGTTCTTGCAGAGTTGCCACTGAGTCAGTTAACTGCGCGGGATCTGCAGTTCCCTGCAAACAATCAAATATAGCCTGTTCCAGTTCATTGCAAAGACCGACATTCTGTTGCAGCTTTTGCTTTTCAAGCCGCAACTTGTCCGCGTACTCATTTTTAATCTGTTTTTCAAATTCCTGGCAGGCCCGTAACAAACGGCGTTCTTGCGGATGATCTTTTTTAAGCCTGGGCAACTGATCCCACTCGGATTTCAATTGATCTATCTGCGATCTTGCCTGAAGTAAAGACTCGCCATTCAATTTACTGGCCGCTTCAATCTGTTTTATTAACTGGTTACGTTGCTGCTTTTCTGTTTCGCGCGCCTCATTAAGCGCATCCTGTTCCGCACGGCGCACTTGAAAAACTTTATCGCATGCTTCACGAAATTGTTGCCAAACTTGCAGGTCTTTTCTGGCAACACCAACCGTTTTCCATTCCGCTTGAGCCTGCTTGACCGATTCAACTGCCTGATCGACATCAATCGATTGCTCAGATAACTGGCTGGATAATGACTGGATACGTTTTATAAGGGTCTCTTTGATTTCTCGGTTTTGCTGTTGATGTGTTCGTAACAGTTTTTCCAATGCATGGAAAACAGAGTTATAGCGTTTATTTATCCTGGCTCTATCCCCTCGATTCACTACGCCTAACTGCCCCCAATCTTTGCGGGCCGCATGAATAATTTTATCCATTGCTTTCCAGTCCACTTCACCAGGTTCCTGGTTAGCCACTTTTTGCTGGTACGCTTCCAGATCCTGACAAAACTGTTCACGTTTACTTAAATTCGCAGCCCTCTGCTCCGCCTGTTGGTCAAAGTATTGCTGACAGGGTTCATAAGCCTGATTACATACTGCGTCAAACTGTTGCCATAACTCCTGGTCGCTGTCATGCTCACCTGTTGTCAGTTTTTTCCATTCGTTTCTGGCAGCCTTAATCATGTCGGCTGCATTAACAAAATCAAAGTCTGGATTATCCTTATTCGCCTCAAGCTCCTGCACCAGATCCGACACTTCACGAATTAACTTTTCCTTAACGGGCGCATTTGACCATTGTCGCCAGGATTGCAGATCCGTTAATTGCTGCTCGGCATGATGAAACGTGGCAAGCGTACCGCTTTTGTTTAGCAAGGACTTGCCCTCATCATCCAGTTGTTTCAGCAGTTTTTTCCCCCTGTGCACCAACCGGGCAGCGTGTTTTGATTGCCCTTTTTCTACCGCTTCCTTCAACTCCCTGATTAGCGTGTTAAAGTCACTTAGAATGTTACTTCTTGCATCATCCTGTGCAGCCAGTCGCTTCTGCAGGTCATCGATCGCCTTGTTGTACTGGTCAATCATTTGCTGCGCAACCAGGGCGTTTACTGGCCGCGATAACTTTTTATAACGTTGCTGTAAATGCTCAACATCTCGTTTTGACAAAGAACCCTCAGAAGCCAGAACATTCTTTGCATCGGCAAGGATTTCGACTAATTGCGAACGATATGCCTCAATAACCGGTAACTCGGCCAGATACTGTTCTAGCCGAGAAAAATTAGCTTCAAATTCTGGTTTTGCCTGTGGAAGATCGGCGACAGGCAAGGCGGCACCAGCCTCTTCCATTATTCCATTATAGTTTTGCTGCCACTGTCGCCTGATGTCCGCTGCAAATTGAGTCAACTCGGACCCGTCGGGAAGTTTATTAATATCTAATTTCTCATATTGCTGAAGTTTTTGTGAAAGCTGCTCATTAATACTGCGCAGCTTGTCGATCACATCCGTATCAACGACTTCCGGCGAAACTTCCCATGATTGTTTATTAACAGCGTGTTTCAGTTCTGCTTCGAACAATTTATACGACTGCTCTACCTGCTCATCATCCTGCTCATTATCCTGACGACCCAGTTGCACGCATAAGCCACGCCACTGTTCATGCAAACTACGTAAGCGCGATTCATTTTTACACCACTCTTTACTCAATTTGCACAGTTCAACCAGCTCCAGGAAATCTTTGCTAACACGTTTATGTTCATTGATTAACGTATTGCGTTCACTGAGCACGCTATCAAGCTCCTGAAGCTTTTCCTGTGCTCGAGCCGCCAGCTGTTTATCTTTACGTTTTAGCGCCTTAACGACTCGTTTCAGGGCACTTGTGCTCTCCAGTTTTTCCAGGGCTAATTTGCGAACCTCATCATTTTCCGCGTTGACTACAACTTCAACTATCGCACTTTCATCGTTAATTTTATCTAATACATAACGCTGCATCTCTTTGATATTGGTATGCTTAACGACGTACTGGAAAATTCCAGTCTCATTGAGAGAATCCAGCTTGGCCTTAAGCTGATCAATACTAAGCTCACACGTGTTATTCGATAACAGAATACATAAGCGCGTTGTTGCTTCCTGATAAATCTCGCCGTTTTGCCCGGCATGTCTCAAGGCCTGCAAAGCATCTATTTTGTTGAGACGCCTGATCGCCAACCGGCGAATAAACAATTCAGGATCATTTTCAACCACATCCAGCAAGATGTCCTGAGACTCTTCGCGGGTTGCATCCAGCGCCATTAAAGCCTGCTTTCGCACTTGTGGACTTTTATGTTTCCACTTAGGGGCAAATATATTTCCAATAAGCATTTTTCAATTCTTAAAAGTTTCTGAGTATATTGTCAGGATATAGCTACGTAGCGTGTACTTCTTTACCTCACCGGGCAAGCAATTACCAGGGATTGGGAATAACCCATCCTGGTAATTAAATCAGATCAACATTATACCAATATGAATAGTTTTTAAGATATCCAGCGCTTAGAATTCTATCGTGACAAGCCTGGTAGTGATTTATTGATTCGGAATAAAATGGTGGCCATCTAATCAGGAATAAGGATTAACATTTAGACTGCATGCTGCTTCTCGTTTTTTGAAATCAAAAACGCGCATTCTCCCTTCCGCCAAATAGCATCGCTTTCAAAAGATCAGGTGCCGACCTGCTATCAATAATCTGTCCAAAAACGCTGGACTAACCGGACTGCTGGGCTATTCATACCCAATGCCGTAAGCACTATGTTATTTTGCCTGGCTAGATATCGAACAATACGAGTCGCAATTCGATGACCGGCAGCAGCGATTTGCTATGTTTAACAATATTTCCCTTTTAAATATTTAAAAATCTATTAACCAGATATGACGCCAGGCTTAATCGCTCGATTTTTAGCAATTGATGTGCTAAAACAGTTTTACTTGTTTCAAAAGGTGTTTAAAGCGTTATTTCTAGGGTAGGGGGGCATCTTTTGAGACTAACTAACAACATCGTTATCCTTGCAATGTTCCCCTCTTGATCGATCCTCATGTATCGATAACTCCATGCTGCTCGCATGAGGTTTCAACAACAATGTTCAGGATTATTTAGTCCTTCAATACAGATCGAACTGTGTTTGGCTGAGTTAGCTGTCAAGGGAAAATGACAATAATGCTACTTGATAACCCAATAATGAAATCCAGAACAGGCTTGATCCTGGCGGTATGGTTTCTGGGACTGACACAAATTGAATGTGCCCTGGCAAACGACACCGCTATTGAAAATGTCAGCCAGGCGGATAATCTCAGGGAACCTGCTATTGTACAGGAACCTATTAGCCCTATTCCTGACTACTATGTGAAATCCGCATCGGAAAAAATTGCGCTTGGTGAACAGCTGTTCAAGGACAGGAGGCTGGACAGCAAGAAAAAAATCGCCTGCGTGGATTGCCACAATCTGGATATTGGTGGCACCGATCAACTGGCGTTTTCAGTGAACGGTGCAGGAATACCCACCCAGTTTAACACCCCCACTATATATAACGTGGCATTAAATACGCAATATTACTGGTCCGGCAAAATAGAATCGCTGGACGAACAAATCACTGATGCCATAAAGGAAATTAACTCCACGTGGCCACAGCTAATTCAGACTATCAAATCGATTCCGGAATACGAAGAACAGTTTAATAGTTTATATTCTGATGGCGTCACCAGGGAAAATTTCAAAGATGTATTGATAAGTTTTGAGTTATCACTGCTAACACCCAATTCGGCATTTGATAAATACCTCAAAGGCGACGCAACCGCTTTATCAAGTAAAGAACTGAAAGGATATAAACTTTTTAAATCATATGGCTGTATTACATGCCATCAAGGTATCAATATAGGTGGTAACTTTGTACTGCGCCTGGAAAAACTGGGCGCACCGTTTGGAAACCTCAATTCAACCAGCGGGCGACTACAGGGTAAAATAAAGCAAATTCGGGTACCCAGCTTACGAAACGTTGCGGTAACACCACCGTATTTTCACGACGGCTCTGCTACCACGCTACACCAGGCCGTCAGCAGAATGCTGGACGAATACCTCGGCATAGGCATTAAAGACCAGGAGATTTCACAGATAGTAAGCTTCCTGAAAACGCTGACCGGCGAATACAGGGGACAGAAACTGTGAAACCCATTCATCTAAAGTCAATGTTAATTGCCAGTGGATTCATCATCGTTTCCTGTGTTTTGTTCCTGAACAGCAAATCAACAAACTTACAACAGTTTCAACAGGAAATTCAGTTACTTCGCGAGATCAGATTAATTAACGCCCTGGTAAACCAGGAGTTACTCACATTACGCTACCAGCTGTATACCAACTTTGATTCACTCTCCGAATATGTAAACCGACTGAAGAACAAATACCGTTCACTAAAGAAATTGTCAGACACATCACATCAGGTTATTGAAACCGAAAAACTAAATAACCTGATTCAGTATCTGGATGAAAAGTTCCACCTGACTGATGATTTTAAAACTGCAAATGCATTATTGAAAAACTCACTAACTGTATTTCCCAATTTAAATACCGACTTACAGAACAGGCTGGTAAATTTTAATAACACTGAGCATGTTATAAACCATGTGGATAGTTTATTGAGAGACATCTATTTATACAGCTTAACAAATGACGATCATGTGGATAGCCAACTGCTGGACAAAGTTGAAACACTTGAAAGCCTTCAATTCAGCGTTGAACCGGAAATAATTCCGTACCTTCATGTTATTTACAAACATGCAAAAACGGTAATCGAGAACCGTCAGGAAGTAAACTCGGTTGTAGGCGAATTAATGGAGCTTCCAATTGAATCACTCACCTACAACCTTCAGAAAGATTACTCCTTGCACAATGAAAACATACTGGAACAAAGTAATGTTTACAGATTCATACTGTTCATATTGTCCGTAATACTGTTATCAACAACGGCCTACATACTTATTAAACTGAAAAGAAAAACTCACGAACTGGAACATGAAAAAAACCGGGCATTAGTAACATTACATTCCATTGGCGATGGGATTATCACAACGGATGCAGACGGAATTGTGCAATACCTGAATCCTGTTGCAGAGCAGTTAACCGGTTGGGAAAATGAAACGGCCCACAACAAACACCTGTCAAGTATATTTCATGTGTTTGATGAAAGAACCAACCGCAAGATAGAAACACTGGTAGAACGCTGTATCGCAGGAAACAGAAATATTTCCTCTGCCACGCAAAGTGTTTTGATACATAAGGATGGCACCAGAACCGCCATAGAAGATACTGCCGCTCCCATTCGCGGCTACAACGACGACATCATCGGCAGCATAATCGTATTTCGCGACGTGAGCCGTACGCGCGACTTAAGTCGCAAACTTTCCTACCAGGCCAGCCACGATGCGTTAACCAATGTTATTAACCGTCGAGCTTTTGAAATCCAGCTTGCCAAAGCCATGAAACGCGCCAAAGATAGCAAACTAAAGCATGCACTGCTCTATCTGGACCTGGATCAGTTCAAGGTAGTCAATGACACCTGCGGTCATGACGCAGGTGATCAACTGCTAATACAGGTTACTGCATTACTACAGTCAAAATTAGGCGACACGGATACTTTAGCCCGACTGGGCGGGGATGAATTTGGAATATTATTAAGAAATTGCTCCTTAAATCAGGCCAGGGAATTTGCTGAAACCATATTAATTACACTGAAACAGTTTCGCTTCGAATGGCAGAGTATTCACTTTCACCTGGGCGTCAGTATTGGCATTGCCATGATTGACGAAAATAGTGACAATCTCGTTACCGCAATGAGCGCTGCCGATATGGCATGCTACGTAGCCAAGGACACCGGCCGAAATCGGATTCACATCTACAGCCATGGCAATAAAGAGCTAATACGTCGCCGCGATGAAATGCAGTGGATGTCGAAACTTACCCAGGCACTAAAAGAAAACCGATTCATCCTGTACAAACAACCAATCGTACCCCTGTGTTCTGGCGATAGACCAAAACTACGTTATGAATTGTTGATTCGTCTGCATGACACGAATGGCAGATTGATTCAGCCCAACGAATTCATTCCCGCCGCCGAACGTTATAATTTTATGCCAACCCTCGACAGGTGGGTGATTCGCACAGCGTTTCAATCACTGGCCGACAATAACCAGGAAAATGCCAGCTACTCAATAAACTTATCGGGCACATCATTAAATACAAATACCCTGTTAAAATACATCACACAGGAATACAAAAAACACGATATTAATCCGGAGAACATCTGTTTTGAAATTACTGAAACAGCGGCTATAGACAATCTACAGAAAGTTGCGAAGCTGGTTCGCGAATTGAAAAAAATTGGTTTTAAATTCGCCCTTGATGACTTTGGAAAAGGCGTAAGCTCGTTTATGTATCTCAGCAGTTTACCCGTGGATTATTTGAAGATTGATGGCGAGTTCGTAAAAAACCTGCTGAATAATACGGTAAACCATGCAATCATATGGTCAATCAATAATATCGGGCGTATCCTGGGCATTCAAATAATTGCGGAATATGTAGAAAATGAACATCTACATGATGCGTTAATCGATATTGGTATTGACTACGCGCAAGGGTATAAATTTGGAGAACCCGAACCCTTACAGAATAACTTAAGTTACAAAAATCGCAACGCTATCACACCCGGCACTATTGCTTGACCGCCAGAATCCCCGATACCACCCTATACCAATACCGTCCCGCTCCAATACCACCCCACTCCGTTACCGTCCCGCTCCACTACCAGCGCAGTCCCAACCATACTCGTCGCGACTATGCTACAGAACATTACCAGCTGGCGTGGCTATGACTGGCTATTGCGACCTGGAACGCTGCCGGTTTTTCGCAACCGAATCAGTAATGATGAAACAATATAACTAATGCCTGCGATTAATATGATCGTTGCCCCGGCCGGTAAATCAGGCTCATAAGATACCATAAGTCCGGCGCAGGAAAATAATATCCCCAATGCCATGGCCAATACCATAATTCCTTTTAATGAGTTTTGGTATTGCATTGCAATCGCCGCTGGCAGGGTCAACAGCGCAATGACCAATATCAAACCAACAACCTGGATCAACAATACGACGGTAAGCGCAACCAGGCAGAGCAATAACATATAAAACAATTCAACGTTCACACCACGCAACCTGGCAAACTCTTCATCAAAACAAACAATTAGAAAGTGTTTATAAAACACGGTTACAGCCATTAACAGAATCACATCCAGAGCCAGCATTATGTACAGCTCGTCCCGGGACACCATTAAAATATTACCGAATAAATAACTCATTAGATCGATGCTATAGCCTGGCGTTTTTGCTATAAAAATTATCCCAATAGCCATACCAATGGACCAAACTGCCGCAATGATTGTGTCTTCGTCCTCTCTCCAACGCAGTTTTATCCAGCCAATTATGAGGGCAGCTACAATCGCTGAAATAATTGCCCCCATCACCGGGCTACCACCCAGGAAGTAAGCGACACCCATGCCAGCCAGTACGCTGTGCGCGATTCCTCCCGCCAGAAAGTTTATGCGTTTCACAACAACGTATGTCCCCATTAATCCGCAACCAATACCAGCAAGAACGCCCGCCAATAATGCGTATTGTAGAAATGTTTGGGAAACAATCGCGTCGAATATATTCATAATAATTTATTGCCGGGCTTCTTTATAAGAAAATCAGTGACTATGCTGAATCATGTGAACAGGAGAACCGTAAAGCTCTTCAATGGTCTTGCCTGATATCGCAGACGTTTCATGACACACCATGGTTCGATTCAAGCACGCTACGCGAGTAACATATTCCGAGATAAAACCGATATCGTGCGATACAACGAGAATTGTGGAACGTTCATTGAGCTTTTTTAACAAGTCGAAAATATCTTCTTCAACTCGCGAGTCGATATTCGAAGTCGGCTCGTCCAATATCAGAATCTTCGGCCGGCTCACCAATGCCCGAGCGATTAAAACTCTTTGTAACTGACCACCTGACAA
>NZ_CDLKIE010000316.1:0-4121 GCF_975902315.1 Kaarinaea lacus
GCCGGGAACGGCAGTGTTTGGTACCAGGGGTGGGGTTACCGGCATCGTGGCTGATAAGCTGGATCGTGACACTATCGGTAAAGCCCTGCGCGCTAGGCACACCTGGGCAACCACCGGTGAACGCCTGGTGGGATTAACGACCTGTGGCAATTATATTCAGGGTGATGAATTTGATTGCAACGGCAGCGCGGAAATTCAATATCGTTTTCTCGGTGATGCGGGCTGGGATGAAATTGCAGCATATGATCACAGCGGTTGTTTCTGGCATCGCAACCTGCAACAAGAATACGGTCACTCTGATCGGCACATTCGATTACGTTGGGGTGGTGCGCGTATCAAAGACCGTTATCGTTGGGCAGACTGGAAAGGCTCAATTACTATCACCAACGGCATCGTGAATGGATTTAAAGCCCATGGTTTTGAGCACGATGAAGAAACCTGCGGTCGTGTGTCGCCAACAACGATTCGGTTTCGTTCTGATACTTACGGTGATGCAGATGCTATCGATCTGGATGTGAGTAACCTGGAGCATTGCACCATTCGAGTGGAGGGCACCATCGATGGCTACGTAAAAGTGGGCAATCCACTGGATGGCAATCCGTTCGTGCATTGTCCTTCGTTTGAGTGGGAAATTAGCGGAAAGGCGTTGCTTGATGGAGGCGCCTTGCGCAAGGAATTGGGTGGAGCGGAATTATTTCTGGCACTTGAACGCCTGAGCGACAAGCCGATGCCGCGGGACATTTCCGGTACTATTGATGTGGATCCGCATAATGGGCCGCATGGTTTTCGTCCTGTGTATCTGGCCGCACGCCAAATCGACGATGGCAAAGTATGGACATCAGCGATGTTCATCAATTTTAAATAATAGTTGCTGAAGGACGTTTTAGTCCATGCGAGGCATAGATATCGGTTGTTGCTTCACTTAATAGAAATTCAATAAACAACTGTCCCCAGTCGCCGCTGTCTTTCATTAATGCTGCATGGTAAGTTGTCGAGAGATTAGGCTTGCCAGGTGCAGGCAGTTCCTTGCTACCGCCCAGGGGAATAAAATCAAACGCACCGGGAAAGATGCGCACGTAACGTAATGCCAGATGATAATACACCATGGCCACATCAGCGTGATTGCCGTGTAGTGCTTGCGGTATTTCCCGGTGATGAATGCATTCACCAAAAACGGTGCTGCTACTACCAGGTGTAAGCTTTTCAGCCAGTAATTCGGCATCCAGGCCCTGCTCTTGTGCCAATCCAGTCATGGTGTCACGATAAACCTGGTAGCTCGCCTGTTCCGACTCCGGGTTAGATATAAACAGCCTCACGTCGTCACGCAACAAATCGACAATCCCTGTGATTTGTTTTGGATTTCCCTTGTGAACTAGTAACACGTTGCCATTGCTTTGCATAAACGGCTGGTGATTATCGATAAAGCCTTTATTGACTAAGCTGCGCATGACATTTTCCGGGCTGATAAAAACATGTGGCATACGGGACAACTGCAAGTTACCCAGTTGCAGGCCACCTTTCTCCAGATACCGGATTAAAATATTGGGTGGTGTGGTGACGTAAAACACATCATCAATAGCGGGATGCTGATTTAGAAAATGTTCCAGCGTGACCTGTAACGCCATGTGATGATTACCATCAGAAAACACCACGAGCGGTGCCTTGATCGGGTCACCATGGAAATCCAGGCTGATATTGCTGGCCACGTGTTGCCACTGAGCCAGTGCATGCCTGGAGTTAGCCACTTCCTGTGGCCAGTTTATTTCCCTTTTCATTCATCGAGCATAGGAAAAATTACCAGTAAAAACAATAATAGTTGATCCTGGATTTGCCGGTTAGACGTACGAAATTAAGATCCAGGTAATATTTACACGGCGCGGCGACGGTTTAAAGATATTTTTACGTTATTATTAACTGAGCGATTGAATAAGGGAAGAAATTTGCCCTTTATCCATGGTTTTCTAATGGGAGGGAAGACATGAGGTTTTCAGGTTACTTTTTAATATTATTACTGCTTGTATTTGCGCATTCCACGAGTTATGCCGACACTACCATGCGCTGCGGATCCAAAATTATCTCCGTAGGTGATAGCAAAGCCGAAGTACTGATTAAATGCGGCGAACCCCTGTTAAAAGAAGCTATCGGCCAAAAGGAAAAATCCAAGCGCATCGATATACCGCTTACCTCAGATACAGGCACGGAGAAAAATAAACAAAATACGGCAACAGTTCGCCGCAAAGAGTCGGTAACCAGGACAATTGACCAATGGACATATAATCAAGGAAGCGGGAAGCTGTTAAAAATACTGATATTTGAAGGCGGGGAGCTGGTTGAAATAAATAATGGCGATCGTACTTAGGCTAAATCAATTGACAGGGAAATTATAATTATCAGACTTGTTATGGTTCCTGAAACTCGAACGCATCAGAATAATAATGCTCCATGGACAAGTGGCATTTTTCGAAAGCTTCTTTTCCGGCATAAACCATAATTGGTGGACCGCTGGCGTAAACATCGTACTGAGACATGTCAGGAAAGTCTTCAATGATAGCTTCATGGACGAAACCGGTGCGGATAGCCGAGTCATCGCCTTGTCTGGGATCAGAAAGAACGGGTATATAATTAATATGTTCAAAATCACTGGCCCACAACTCAGCAAGTTCATTCATATACAAATCTTCCTGCGCACGTACCCCCCAATACAAATACATAGGGCGTTCGATTTGATGGGTAATGCAGTACTCGATAATGCTTTTAATTGGCGCAAATCCAGTTCCGCCGGCCATAAAAATAATTGGTCGGTCTGATTCTTCGCGCAAATAGAACTGTCCATGGGGACCTTCCACCCGTAATATGGCTTTTTCTTCCAGCTCGTCGAATACATAGCTGGTAAAGTCACCGCCATCCACGTGACGTACATGTAGCTCCAGTGATCCATTAATATAAGGTGCATTGGCCAGGGAAAAACTGCGGCGGCGACCATCGGGTAACAGGATATCGATGTACTGACCCGCGTGGTAAGCAAACTTTTCCATAACTGGAAGTTTAAGACGCAGCCTGATCACATCGTGGCAGAGCTGTTCCTTCTCAGTTAATCGACAGGGAAGTTTTTTAACAATAACTTCTTCATCAGCGGGAATCACCTGGGCTTCGATCAGCAAATCGGATTGCGGTTGAGCCTGGCATAACAATGCCATACCTTGCTGCTTTTCTTCTTCGGTGAGTGCAAGCGCCTGTTCGACAGGATAATTGATCTCACCTTCCACCACTCTACTTTTACAGCTACCACAGTTGCCGCTGCGGCAACCATAGGGAAGATTCACGCCCTGGCGCAACGCCGCGCTTAAAATTGACTCTCCTTCATCCACAACTAAAGTAAGGTTACTGGGCTGGATCTTGACGTGATAACTCATAATGTTATTGATGGTAACTAAAAATCGGCCAGTTTAAATAAATCTACTGTTAAATCGAATATTTTGGCTAATGTGTAGCAGCTATTGTACCAACAGCCTGTGGCCGACACCGTATGGTAAAATGCTTGCCGCGATGAAGCGCGCATTATGCGTGAATGTTGACTGAAGAAAAACCATGAAAAAAATATGTATAAGTGGTTGCGGTGATATTGGCCAGCGGGTAGCGATACGTTACCTGGATGATGCCAGGCAATCGCAATCCGAAATCGAAGTGTTTGGCTTGACGCGGCGGCAGGAAGTTCGCAAACAACTGCAGGAAATTGGCATTAAGCCGGTGATCGCCGATCTTGACCAGCCTGATTTACTGCCAACATTACCCGCCAAAAACTCCATCCTGTTTCACTTTGCACCCCCGCCAGGCACAGGTGAAACAGATCCGCGATTTCGTGCCCTGCTGGCGGCATGTGGAAATAGTGGTTTACCGTTAAAAGTGGTTTTACTGAGTACCACGGCGGTGTACGGCGATTGCCAGGGAAACTGGATTGATGAATCGGAACCGGTGAATCCCCAGACAGATCGTGGCAAACGTCGCCTGGATGCAGAAAATGCTTTGACCGAATGGGCAGCTGAAAATCAGGTCGCGTATACAATCTTGCGCGTATCCGGTATTTATGGCGTTGGGCGCTTGCCTGTTGAACGTTTGCGAAA
>NZ_CDLKIE010000317.1:0-4756 GCF_975902315.1 Kaarinaea lacus
GTTATTTCAGTTTTGTTTTCGGCATGCATTGTTCTTTTAATACCTAATCTAACTCAAGCAGAAGAAGAAAAAGTAGCGGACAAATTTCGGATCGCCATTGGTGGTTATACAATACCCAGCATGGACTCTACAGTTTCTTTAACAGACGCCACCCTGGGTGCCGGCGCATCCATCAGTCCACAGGACACCCTGGGCCTTGAAAGTCAATATACGGTTCTTCGTTTGGATGGGCATTACCGATTTAACCAAAAACATGCATTAACTTATTCCTGGTATAGCATTAGATCCAGCGGTGATAAAATTATTGATGAAGAGTTTACCTGGACTGACCCGGACGGAAATGCTATCACTATCCCAGTCGGCGCTAGAGCACAAACAAATTTAGACTATGATATTTTTAAACTGGGTTATTTATGGTCGTTCTACCACTCTAAAAAGGTTGAACTGGCGGCCGGTGCAGGATTACATATCACTAAAGTCGCTGTGGGACTTACCGCAGATGTAACAAACCCTCCCAACTCAGATGTGGCTAATGTAGATACAACCGTGCCTTTGCCTGTTATATCATTTATGTTGTCTTATAACATTAACCCCAAACTTAACTGGTACATAAAATCAGAAGCATTTGCTCTTGCTTTTGATGACTGGGAAGGCACTTATACGGATAGTACATTGGGGATTGAGTACCGCTTCTGGAAAAATGTCGGCCTTGGCACCGGGTTAGGAAGTAATTCTCTACAGATTACCGAGAAAACTGGTGAATATAAATTCCAATATTCGAATCGCATCAGTGGAATACTTTTTTATGTAGCGGGTTATTTCTAGCAACTCCTGTAACACTATCAACACTGTTTATTAAATCCATTAACCTCCAGATTCAGCTTCACAGTCTCTTCACATTCCTCTCATAGTTCTACCACTTTTTTCATCTACTCTATAAATCATGGAATCTAACCTGATTCCTGTTGAATAGATATTTACCACAATGTACATATGGATAAGGAGATACCATGAATACTACTACAAACAATATCTGCATCATGTCTCGCACAGCGCGCATGATCATCGGATTGTTACTGGTTATAGGTGTTAGTTTCAATCCGGGTATGTTAGGCGCTGCAGTGGCGCTTCCATTGATTGGCATTTACCCCCTGATGACTGGCGCCTGGGGCTGGGATCCTCTAGTCGCGATATATGAGCTGGTGAAAACAAACACTAGTGCGGCTGTATCGTACACGCGCATTCCTGCCGCTACCTGAAAGACTGTGGAATAAAACCAGGTAAATGTCCGATACGCGGTAATTGTTCCAGTGGGGTGAACAATCCGCAGTCGGGCCATCGAAATCAACTATTGTTTAAACTCCAGAAACTTAACACTCAGTGCTAGCAATAAAATAGCAACTGGCAGGACCAGCATTTCCCACTCAAGAGAGCCCAGTTTTACCAGGGCCACTTCCAGAAACTTCACAAACAGAATAACAACAACCAGCTCTACCAGAATCCCTTTCAATTGCTGGACGCTATTAATTTTAATCCAGGCAAAGACTGGCGACTCTGTTGGCTTATTTTCACGTATAAATAGTTTATAAACTCCTACAGCAAATATCATTAATACCAGTGCGATTAAGAATGCATCTATGGATTGAATCAAATGGGCAGTCGCCTGATCTGCAGCCTTCATCCTTTCAGGATTGTCTGGTTCAAACGGTTTACCAAAATACGCGATGTAAGCGCGAACTGTTTTTGTCGCGCCGAGAACAAACATCAGCAATGAGCCGAACAAAGTAGAAATTACGGCAATAATGGTAAGATAGCGAACTGGTTTAATCTTGCTTTCTATAGACATAACCCAGGCTCTCCTGTTTCTTTCTATATAATAATAATGACTACCGCCCCCAGGCACTACCCACAGTAATATATACGACCGTTTCCTCTGGTCCCATAGCAACATCTAATCCCGCATGCAAGCCCAGTTTTCTTGCCATCATGTAACGAAAGCCGGTACCTATCGTATGGCGACTGGTACTACTGCCAAAATCATTCAATTCATCTGCGGTTCGGCCGACACCGGTAAAACCGACGATACCCCAACGTGGCGTAACATTCCAACGCGCTTCAACTTCTGTTTCAATCACATGGGCACCCTGGTAACGCATGATGGGAATACCACGCAGGCTTATAAAAGGTAGCGCATAAAAAGGTACTTCTCCGCTGGTAAAGTTACCATCAATACGCCAGCCCAGCGTCAAGTTATCTTTCAGTTTCCACCACTTTATACTACCGAGGTCTGACTGAATATACTCAAAGTTTTTAGAAAGCGCCCCCTCACCGATATAAATTTTGCTTTTAAAGTTGACATGCAGGCCGTCAGCAGGAGTAAAAATATTATCCCGGCCGTCATATTCAAACAAAACACCAAGACCAAGATTCTTGATATCAGTTTGCCAGTTATCCACCGGCGGAATCGCCCCCTGGGTATCAAAAGTATTATCAGAATCAAAGTAGGTTGCTTCGCCACCGAAAAAATATTTCGTGTTACTGATGCGCCACTGCGCTTTCTGAATAATGAACCAGCCATCAAGGTTGTAATCAAATTGTACTGGTAAATCATCGGCTCCATAAAACGTCAGATTGAAAGACATTCTTCCTATACCACCCAGGTAGCGAATGGAATCATTCTTCCAACTTCCCCAATGCAAGCCACCAGCCATCCAGCTGTCATTACCCGTATAAGCACCCATTACTGCTGAAATACTCGGCGGCAAAGATTTTCGTTCGCTGTATGATTCGTTTAACTCATCGTCAGCAGCTTTATCGCCTTTGCCATTTTCATTTGCATTATCATCTTTTGACTTTTTTGGTTCATGAAAAAAAGCCAAAGCTATACCTAATCCGTTATCCACGGCAGGCTCGGTAATGATAATGGGAACTGGCAGGAAACCACGATGTGTCAACAACCATTCGCTGGTATCAAACATACCATCTTCAGGATCTATGAAACGATCCGAAAATGATGCAGCGTATGGCTCATCTATAAATACACCAGAAAAGAAAATAGCCAGTATAATGGATCTTATTTTCATTTATTTACTGTTAAATCACTTCTTACCGCCTCCCACCACCGCGTGGCATGGGCCGATACATTGGCGGACCAGCAGCCGGAGGTCTTGCGGTTGGAGGGCGCGATACAGGTGGTCGTCCCCCTGGTGGCGGACGCGTGTCGGGCGGCGGACGAGTCGCTGGCGGTGGACGCGTATCAGGTGGCGGACGCGTTGGCGGTGGTGGACGCGTTCCTGGTGGTGGACGCGTTCCTGGTGGTGGACGATAACCTGGTGGTGGATGCCAAACTGGGGGCGGACGATAATGTGGTGGATGATATACTGGTCCCCAGAACCATGGATCATAGAAATGGGTACTGTAATAAACCGAACCGCTGACATGACCTCCGTTGGTTGTTGAACACCCCGAAAGTGTTGCTGAAAGTAATGCAGCGCCCACTATATATAAGCAGATTGAGTGACGAGAGTATTTTTGATTTCTCATGATTGTCACTCCTTATCCGTCGCAGGTTCGGTCCACTTCACAACACCCATGACGCCACCTTGTGGATCAGAAAAAATCGCCAGGTTGCCATCGAGTAATTCCGGAGTGGGTTCAACCATAATGAAACCACCCGCAGCAGTCACTTTCTTTAGCGTAGCTTTAACATCAGCAACCCTGATATAAGGCAACCAACCGGCTCGATTGGCTTCGTCTGGCAAAGGTACGACACCGGCACGGGACTTACCATGTGATGTAAGAATGACTCGATCAACATCTTCTTTTACTTCACCCTTGCTAAGTTCATAGCCTGCAACTTGTTGATAAAACTCCCCTGCTTTGGTTGGCTCCCTCGCAAAAAGATCCATCCAGAAAAAGTCTCCTATACCAACCTCCCTGTCCGGCGGATCGCCCGTTTCGGATTTGAGCACTCCAAACAAGGCACCTTCCGGATCCACTAAGAGGGCATAAGTGCCACGATTAGCAATCGATTTTGGTTCGCTTTGAACGACACCACCATTAGCTTTCACAAAATTTGCTGTTTTGACGGGATCATCTATGGACATTAAACCAATCCAGGCTGCTGCTGTTATTACACCTTCTCTCGGCTTAATACTAAACATACCGGCCACGCTGCGATCGCCATTTTTGACCAGAGTATATTGATCATCCGTGTTACTGATGGTCTGAAAAGTCCAGCCAAACACATCACTATAAAATGCTTGTTGTTTTTCTAAATTCAGCGTCGCAAGCTCAAACCAGACAAACTTGCCTGTCAGTTGCTTTCCGGATGGTGGACTACTTAGCGGCGGGAGTGTTGGCGCTGAGACAGCAAATTGAAACGGCGAACTCGCGAAAAATAACAGCAAGGCGATGGAAAAATATTTGTTTATACAACTTTTTATAACCATACATATTCTCCGTTTTGAGACATGTAATCTATATCATCGTAGAGTGAGCTCAGCACCTTTTTTACTTTGCGGTTACTGAGAGACAATGAAAGTAAAAATATATTTTCCCTCTCCCTTGAGGGAGAGGGCAGGGTGAGGGTGTAAACGTTCAAATCCATACCCCTCACCCCATCCCTCTCCCCTACTTAGGGGAGAGGGAGTGGGCACTTTACATTTATTTCTTCGGCGGATAGTTTGTCAATATTTCATTAACTATTTCATCAACCATTTGTTGAGTTTTCTCAGGTGTTGGGCTTCTGGACAAC
>NZ_CDLKIE010000318.1:0-8317 GCF_975902315.1 Kaarinaea lacus
AGTGAATTGCCGGACAAACAAACATTAATGGAACAGATTAAGCAAGACGACACGAATTTACAGGCGTATGTGGATCTGGCGAATCACTATATTAATGAACAGTCCTACGAAGAAGCATTTGAACTGTTGTTTAATGTAATCAGAAAAGACCGTAATTTTAATGATGAAATAGCACGCAAAACCATAATTTCAATGTTTACATTAATTGGCCCACAAGATCCAAGAGTGCGAACAGCACGTAAGACGCTGGCCAGCCTGTTAAACTAGTCCCGATAAGGGGGCAAAGATCAACCCAATTTGTTTTATTTTACGTATCGTATTGTTTCTTAAATCATTAATCCTTCTATTTAAATTTGCACCGGTTTTTATTTTAGTAATCGTGTCGCCAAGGCCTCGCTTCTGACGATTTTAGTCTAAACTCAATAGTAAAATAACAAATAATAAGTAATTACTGATGTAGTTTTGGTGTACTTATTACTATGTAAAAAAGGACACATAAATTTTCCGGTGATCACATGCACATAACCTTTCGACAACTTACCGTACTGGAAGCCGTAGCAAGAAACTTAAGTTTTACCAAAGCTGCCGATGAACTGCATCTGACTCAGCCTGCCGTATCCATGCAAATCAAACAAATTGAAGAAAGTATTGGACTACCTCTTTTCGAACAAATAGGTAAAAAAGTATTTCTTACTGAAGCCGGAAATGAAATGTACAACTATTGCCGTTCTATTCAACAACAACTCGAAGAAGCCGAGAACGTCATTGAAAATCTTAAAGGGGTAAAACAGGGAAAGCTCACTATTGCGGTGGCTAGTACAGCAAACTATTTCGCGCCGCGCATCCTCGCTGCATTTAACAAAGAACACGAGTCGGTAAAAATTAATCTGGATGTCACAAATCGCGAAGGTTTATTGCAGCACCTGGTTAAAAATGACACTGATGTTGTCATTATGGGGAGACCACCCGCAGAAATGGAACTGGAAGCGGAATCATTTATGCAAAATCCGTTAGTCCTTATTGCTGCGCCTGATCACCATTTAGTTAAACAAGGCAGAGTCTCCATCGACGAATTACAGAAAGAGACTTTTATATTGCGCGAAGAAGGGTCAGGAACCCGAACAGCAATCGAACGTTTTTTTGTCGACAAAGGTGCCCAGTTGGCGGCTACCATCAATATGAGCAGTAATGAAGCCATTAAACAGGCAGTGCAAGCCGGGCTTGGTTTGGGAATTGTTTCAATCCATACGCTGGAACTGGAACTGGAACTGAATCGATTAGCCATCATTGAAGCCGAAGGTTTTCCGATTCTGCGTAACTGGTATATTGTCTATCGCAAGGGAAAACGCCTTTCACCTATCGCATCAGCATTTAAGGACTTTGTCATCCACCACGCAAAGCAATTGTGGAAACTTTCTGCTTAATCACTAAACTCACTAATCGCCAATTTTCAGCAGTGATTTCTGCCAATCAGAATTTGCTGCCAACGACAATATTCTGATATTGCGCCCTACTTCATTCTCGTACCAGCCATTATCGTGTTGCAGCGGTTCACATTCATAACCCCACCACACACCATTCGCATCTTGCGCAATCCAGTGAACCCAATCGGGCAAATCAAGTTTCGAAACATCCTGCATTATCAGCTAAGCTTTAAAATGTGCAATAACCGGTTAATTGATCAATACTACAAACAATATAAATCAACCACTCCCTGATTTTATCATGTCAGCTATTGATATTCTGTTAAATGGGAAAATAATCACCGCAATACTGGTCTTTATAATATTTTCCATTATCGTGGAAATAACTGCCAGAAAAATTCTACACATGCTTGATGATGTCAGCGTCACTGAGTGGATATTCGAGAAAGTTTTTATCCCGCTGTCCCGCGCCATCGGTCTAATGATATTTATATTATTATCTTACCCTGTACTGTTTGGTGTAACCGACGCTCCACCACTGTCTGAACTAATTTCTGCTGGCGGTCATCGCATTAGCAGTTTAATAAATATTTTATTTGTATTGCCGCTGGCATTTTCTGTTATACCCGTATTTGGCGGCATCCCGGCACTATTGTTGCCTGTTCAGGGTATTGCTGGCTCAACCCTGGTATTTAGCTGGATGCAAGCGACTCTTAATTTGCAAGATATTCATTATATGCCATCGTTAATTATTGTTCTGGTGATTATATTATTTGCAATACTCACACATGAAATCGCCAAATGGATTTCGCTTCATATCTCGGAACGTACCAATCGTTATTTCCATATCAATGATGGTCAAAAAATCGTTTACCGGATTGTAGTTGTGGTTGCTCAGCTGCCTGTTATTTTAATATATACAACGGGGCTTGGCGGCCAACTTCAGTAGATTTGGAGTCAAAATCCAGGGATGTATATAGAGAACCTTAGAATCGAACCAGAAACATCCAGGCGGCAAACGAACCAACACTCAGAAACCCGGCGAATGAACCTATCGCAAACAGTTTATAACGTTGCGTGAGTTCATGTTGCGGTTTGGTAGACAACAGAAAGGGTTGCCTGGTGTTTTCCGGTTTTGACATCAAGTGTGTAACAGGCTGAGGCTTGCGACTCATTTGCTTTTTACGTACAAAATAAGCGGCTACTTTACGGACGTTTTCCCATTCATGCGCATCAATCTGACCATCCTTGTTTCGATCAAAATGTTTGATTAGTTTACCCTGATCTTGCTTCCATTTCTGCAATTGTGCACGCACTTCCGCCGCGGTATTCATCGCCTCGTGATGGCCGCCTACCGATCGGAAAAAACCAATCGCATATAACGCGTCTCCTGGATGCATTCTTTCTTCGGTAAATCGATAACGGCTGCTAAAACCTCCCAAAATACTATTACTCCCTGGTCCATCGTAATTAGAACCATACCAGACACGTTTAACGGTTGGAGATACAATTGCGCCCTCGGGATCAATAACACAGCGACCGGTTTTACCGACCAATGCAAACAGGTCTTCACTGGTCCCGGAATCAATGGTCTGATCATCCTCGTCTCCAAGCTTTTCGACTTTATAACGATACCAGGTACAAGGGGTTTTAGAGAGTGGCGCAACGATATCCGGTCCATCCAGAATATCTCCATATCCAACTAATTCGACATAGCCCTGGGCGGCAGACCTGATCCTGGAAGTAGGTGTATCCTCTATAATACGTGCCCGTTTAAAAAACTCGAATGCAAAATAGAAACCCGCTACGGATAATACAATGACAATGGCTGCATGAAACCAGAACTCCTGATTCGAAGCCTGGATGATTTCCTGCTTTAGTGCGGCAGGATTTAAAAGATTGTGCAGGATGTTCACCGCGCCAACAAATGCTATTTCGCTACTTTTTATTTACAGCTTACTGATTGAATAATCCCTTGACGTCCACATCTGCCTTTTCTTCCTCGCTAAACTCAAGCAAGTCTGCTTCTCTGAAATTAAAAAACCGGGCAATTATGACATCGGGGAATTGCTCAATGCGAACATTATTATTATTGACTGCCTCGTTATAAAACTCCCTGCGATCGGCTATAGAATTTTCCAGTCCGGTAATTCTTGTTTGCAGATGTTGAAAACTTTGATCAGCTTTTAAATCCGGGTACGATTCAGCAAGCGCAAACAAATTACCCAACCCCATTCGTAATTGAGTTTCCGCTGCACCCAACGCGCCGATGTCGGTATTTTCCCTTGCTGATGCGACGGCAGATCGTGCCTTGATAATTCGTTCCATCGTGTCTTTTTCATAACCCATGTATTGCTTACAAACCTCTATAAGTTTTGGCAATTCATCATGTCTTTGCTTTAACAATACGTCGATATTTGCCCACGACTTGGACACATTGTGCTTTAAAGTAACCAGGTGGTTATAGAGAGTAATTGCGTATACCAGCAATCCGGCGATAACGCCCAGGGTTACAAAGGAAGAAATTTCCATGGATCTGCTCCAGATAATTTGGTTAATTTTTATGTGGCGAATCGTGAACTGAATATTGCTACGATGAGTACCTGCCTCAGATTCACCATCGGAAAAGTCCAATAGAACCTTTAACTTCCACATGTGAATTTAAAGGTATTTTACACATTCATTTAGCATGCGATTTTTATTGAAACGGGAATTCTGCCACGCAGCCTGAACATCATACCGCCTTATAACCAACCGGGATAAATTCATCACTAAAAACGATCAACTGAATAGCGTTCTGATTTTTTATCGCGCTTTCCAATCCACGGAACCACTCGCCTTATTTGAAGATTCACAGTGCATTAAATTTAGAATAAGTATTGGTCAAAAATGGCTTGACCGAATTTACAGATTTGCGACAATCGACTATGAATAGACAGAAATGTGAACTGATCAAATCAGAGCATTCGTTGATTCATAAAAATGATAACAATCGCTAGTGCTTAAACTAGTAATAGTAGAGTGGTCTCTCGTTAAGTTATACAACCTCTTCTGGATTCACATTCCCAGCAGTAGTTATTGATAAAACTCATCGGGCACCATTTTGAATTGCATTTATGCAAATTGACAACAATATAGATAACGTACAAATCCACTTCGCTGGATATCACGAGGAGAAGTTATGAAAAATCAATTAGTCAAATCTATTCTAACCCTGGTTAGCGTACTTGTACTGTTCGGCGCATTTTCAACCGCTATGGCGGGTGATAAAGCCCATAAACTGGTGATTCAAGTTAGCACAGATGATGCGCGGACCCAGACAATTGCATTAAACAATGCCGTAAATCTGCAAAAACTCTATGGCATGGACAATGTCAGCATAGAAGTTGTCGCTTACGGGCCTGGCCTGGGCTTGTTGACCACCAAGAGCAAACAAGCAGATCGTGTAAAAAGCCTGGCAATGCAGAACATTACCTTTAGTGCTTGCGGTAATACCATGAAAAAAATTGAAAAGAAAAAGGGAAAAAAACCTGCACTGGTTGAAGGTGTAGGGGTTGTGGATGCCGGTGTTGCACGTATCCTGACATTGCAGGAAGAGGGATACGCTTACTTGCGCCCCTAACTGGATCCATCTAAGATAAGTAGCAAGTCAATTAAAGCAAAGGCCAGCAACGAAAAGGTTGCTGGCCTTTTTTATTGTTTGAGTTTATCGCTAGGCGGGTCGTAACTTACACTCTACAACAGGTTTGTGATGCTTTATAGACCGAGACTTTGAAGCCCCCAAAATGAACCCGCAAGTAACAAAGGAACTGACCATTGAATAATTTTCGGACTTCGCATGCTACCAACCTCAATTTTTTCTGACGGCATTTTAATCGCCTCATCGACGACCCGCTCAAAAAGCAACTCCATTAAATAACTCATCATAGTCACGCGAGACAACACCAGGGACTTGGTCACTCCCGATTGATGCAATTGTTCTTTTTTAATATCCACATGGTGTTGTTTCAGGTCGAGCACAATTTGTTGCACTCTGGGAATTAATTCCAGCGTCAAAGCAATACGCAAAGCCAGCTGACGACTATCGATTCCGATCCAGTTTAGTGGATACAACAACCATACAATGGCCTCTACCAGCCGATTACGGGCAATAGAGGAAATAAAATAATTCACCGCAAAAATAATCAGCACTAGAGAAAACACCCGCAATAAACCGGTTTTCAGTCCCTCGACCGTAGGAATATAGCTGGCTGTGATGGGTATAACTGGCTCGCCAGGCGTAAACCAGAAATAGACAATAAGAATAGACAGGAATAACCAGCGCATACGCCTGATAATGCGTACAGTTAACTCAATAGACTGCAGCCGTTTGAATAGCACCACGCTAAGCACAATCAGGAAACCCAGTGCTAGTTCATATAATCCGCCGAATGCAACAAATCCAGCGAGTATCAGAAAGCTGACTATACGAATAACGGGATGCATAATCGGGCAAATTCAGGTATGCAATTTTAAATGGGATTCTTTCTGCAAAATTAAGTAACAAAAAAAGCCGCTACGTGATACAGCAGCGGCTTTATTTTATACGTTTTGAATTACCTGATCGGTCTAACAGGATTTTCACCCATTATCCCATTTGCGCCAGCAAGTCCTCTGCCTGTTGCTTCTGCGAATCATCACCTTCTTCCAGAACTTCGTCGAGAATGCTGCGCGCTCCATCACTGTCTCCCATGTCTACATAGGCTTTGGCCAAATCAAGTTTGGTTCCTACTTCATCAACATTGGAGAATATATCTTCATCCAGCTCACCATCAAGGTCAATTTCATCTCCGCCCGTGTCTAGCTGGACGATATCGGCACCCTGATCAAAATCCATCGACATCGAATCATCGCTGGCGATAGCGCTCTCTTCGGTATCCAGATCCATGGAAAGCTCGAGTGGCGCTTCTTCTTCCGGCTCAGCTACCGCAGGCTCAGATTCCATGTCCAGATCAAAATCAAGACCACCTGGTGCTTCTGTCGCTGTATCCATTTCCATGGCTAAGGGTTCTTCCTCAACTGCGCTTGAAGCATCATCTTCACTAAAAGAAAGATCGAAATCAAGTCCGCCATCGTCACTGGTAGCGTGCTCCTCGACTTCAGTTGCAACGTCCATTGATGCAAATTCCGCAGCAGCGGCAGTTTCCTGCTTTTCTTCGCTGCTATCCAGATCAAAATCCAGCGACGACATATCAAAATCCAGTGCGTCACCCGAATCGTCATCGACAGTTGCAGCAGCCTGTGACTCCGATACGTCGGCCTCGTCAAGACCAGCGTCAAAATCAAAATCCAGCAAGTCTTCTTCGTCCGCGGAAACCTCGCCCAGTGACTCATCCATCACTGAACTGCCACCACCGCCAAACAATTCACTTTGCGGACATATTTCACGACCTAATGGCACAATGTCCATCCAGTAACTGTTGGATTCATCACCACCGATTTTCTCATGTAGAATCCCGGCTTGCTCTTCAAACGCATCAGTATTTTTGGCTGCATGAAACACTTCTAAAAGTTTTGCATGCAAATCCAGTTGGTCGGGTGTTTTATCGAGTGCCTGTCGCAGAATATCTTCAGCCTGCTGGTGGCGACCGTAAGCCAGGTACACATCCGCTTCTGATATCGCGTCTACATCAGATCCATCACCTTGTGCGCCGGGCATGTCACTCATGACAAAATCACTGACCATAGCGCTTTCAGGTCCACCTGCGGTAGCCGAAGCGGCCGCTGCTCCAACAGCTCCGCCTGTACCAACGTTCAGAATACTTTCTTCAAATCCACCTTGCATACGACGTCGGCGTACTACCAACCATCCGACGACAGCAACAACCAGGAGTCCTGCCAGCCCAAGCAATATCGGATCAGATAACAGTTCATCAGCCATACCAGCTTCTTCTGGCGCTGGTTCCTGTGCCTTGGGCTTAGCCTTGGGTTTTGCTTCAGGTTTGGCAGCTGCTTGCTCGGGTTCTTCTTGACCCATTTTATTTTGCAAGGCCAGTAATTCTTCGTCTTTGAGCATGATAAGACGTTGCATGCTTTGCATTTGCTCGTCTAGCTCAGCCATGCGAGTGTCCAGTTCTTCCGCTTCCTGGCGGTTCGCATCAAGTGCCTCAGCAGCAACCAACAGGTCCTCTTTCACCTTCGCTGATTCTTTTTCTTCACTGGTAGCGCTACCTGCTGAACCCTCTTCCGCATCACTGGCTTTTTTCGCTAACACGACTTTCGGTCCATCAGCTTTTGCTTTGGGCTTCCGGGTTGATTTTGGCGCGGCTTCGTCGGCAGCCAGTTCATCGCGAATTGAACTAACTCTCGAGTCGCCTTCAGGCTCGACCTGTTTAACCAGTCGAGTACCACGACTTTCATGCCAGGCCAGGTTCTGGCGACGCACTTCACTAACCGCTTCGCGTCTGGAGGTATCACCTATACTTGACGCATCATTTATGCGTAACACGTGCCCGGCTTTGAGCTTGTTAATGTTGCCGTCAACAAACGCCTCAGGATTGTCACGCAGGTAGGCCAGCATCATCTGGTTAATGCTGACAGATTCATTAGGACGTGTATCACGCGCGATTTCATACAAGGTATCACCGCGTTTTACTCTGCCGTATTCAACATCGCCAGTCGGCGTTTCCACCCGCCTGGGTGCTGGTGGTGGTGCGCGACGCACTGGTGGCGGACTTGGTTGCACTGGGCGCGTTGCAACCCGAGGTTGCGGGCGCACTGGCTGCACTGGTTGTGGTCTTGGAGCAGGCCTTGTTTGCTGAACCTGTTTCGGCGGCTGTGCAAAAACGGGCGCAGTAGCCGCTTGCTCAACCGGCGCAGGTGTTTCAGCCGTTAGTACCGGCGGATCCACTAAT
>NZ_CDLKIE010000319.1:0-10778 GCF_975902315.1 Kaarinaea lacus
GAGAAATACCACGGCTTAACAGATCAGGAAACCAAATATCGCCAACGTTATGTTGACCTGATCATGAGTGATGTTACCCGTGAAACATTTCGTATTCGTTCTCAGGTGATCGACTATGTGCGACGTTGTTTGCTGGACCATGGCTATATGGAAGTGGAAACGCCTATGATGCACAGTATTCCAGGTGGCGCTACTGCTCGTCCTTTTAAGACCTATCATAACACCCTGGATATGGAGTTGTATTTACGAATAGCACCCGAGTTATATCTGAAGCGTCTGGTAGTCGGTGGTTTCGAGCGAGTGTTTGAAATCAACCGTAATTTTCGCAATGAAGGACTATCGACGCGACATAATCCTGAATTTACTATGGTGGAATTCTATCAGGCTTACGCTGATTATAATGACCTCATGGACTTAACCGAAGAAATGATGCGGGGCATGGCGCAGCATATTCATGGTTCAACTTCTATTGATTACCAGGGCGAAGCTTACGATTTCGGCAAGCCATTTTCTCGCATGTCAGTATTTGATTCCATATTACACTTCAATCCGGATATCAAAGCGGATCAACTTGGTGATGAAAAAGGAGCACGCCAGATTGCAGAGAATCTGGGTATCCCGCTCAAGGATAGTTATGGTCTGGGCAAAGTGCAGATAGAAATATTTGAAAAGACTGTTGAGCATCGATTGAAAGATCCAACATTCATTACAGCCTATCCCACTGAGGTATCACCACTGGCACGGCGTAGTGATGAAGATCCCTTTGTTACGGATCGCTTTGAATTTTTTGTGGGTGGAAGAGAGATTGCCAATGGTTTTTCCGAGTTAAATGACCCGGAAGATCAGGCTGAGCGGTTTCGCCAGCAAGTACAGGAAAAAGATGCTGGCGATCATGAAGCCATGCACTACGATGCCGACTATATTGTGGCGCTTGAGCACGGTTTGCCCCCAACAGCAGGAGAAGGTATCGGAATTGATCGGCTGGTAATGTTGTTTGCCGACATGCCTTCAATACGGGACGTTTTACTATTCCCACATATGCGTCCGACTACAAGCTCTTAGGCATTTTCTGATTGTATTTTTTGTTTAATCGCTAACTTGCTGATTGTCTGCGAGTTCGCCTAACGGTTCTTTTTATACGTCAATCTTATATCTTCAGAGTTAATTCTAATTACAGTAATCATTTGCCGGCATAGTGCTGGAAATTTTCAACGATTCTATTACTATTAAAACCAATGCGGGAGTACGCAGTTTAGCTGGTATGCGTAATTGCATTTTTATTGATGACGGGGGCAGGTAAATCTTTTGGGTATCGTCACCGAACAAAAATAATAATACTTTATATATCACTGTTGAAGGGAGCTGTAGCGTGGCAAGGATTAGCCGTATCGCTGGGTTGGTCGGTGGACGACATGTTGTGCTCGGTGTGGTCAGTACATTTACTGCATTATTTATCATCTCTTATTTTCTGTCATCTTTTAAGTATACCGAGGAGAACAAGGGCGTCTCCAGTGTCGCGGAATTTTTCGCTGAATTTCCCATGAACTTTCAGAGTAATGATGGCGCTTTTGCAGAAGATGTTAAATTCTTTTCCAAAGGTTATCAGTATGATTTGCTGTTTATGGAAAAAGAAGTGTTGCTTAACCTCTATAGTAATGAACAACCCGAGCAAGCCGTATCACAAAAAACTAAAACCAAGCTTTCACAGATAAGTCTGGAATTTATTGGTGCTGGAAATTCGCCAGTGATAAAGGGACTTGAACCGTTAACTTTTATAGATACAAAAAATAATATTAGACCAGCTGGGGCTTTACCCAGCTTTACTGAAGTTAAATATTCCAATGTGTTTCCAGGTATCGATGCTTATTTTCGTGGTAAGCAAAAGCAACTGTTTTATGAATTTGTTCTGGATGCAGATGCCGATACTGAATTGCTTGGAATGAGGGTGTATAGTTTTGATGGTGGTGCCGGTGATATTCATATAGATTCCCACGGCAATATTACTGTAATGTGTCGTGGTAAAAAAATGTTAATCCAGAAACCAGTGGTCTATCGTTTGGTGCAGCAGAAAAAGCAACTTGTTAATGGTTATTTTTATGTAACTAGCCAGAACGAGATTCGTTTTAAGGCAGTTGAGCTAAAGCATGCAATCTAATTTACAGAGGTACAACGCAAATTCCGTGGTCAGGAGCTAGTGTGTGCTTAGGTGTCATCTCTCTCCAAAGCTACCGAATAGGGTAATTCTTTAAAAGTAAGCCCTGGTCCATCAGCGCTATTAAGGTGGACGGGCTTGTTGTCCGCAACTGCTATTTGCAGCACCGCCTGTAGTTCAATACCGCCGTCTGGAGCAGGTTGAGATTGCACAACCCTGCCGATTGCCTGGTCTACCTTGCTGTCTTCAGCAAAAATCAGATCACCAGGTTGCGGGACCTGCTCAGTATCAACATGCGCCAGGTACATGCGTCTTTTAAGTTTCCCTAAAAAATGCATACGAGCAACGACTTCCTGTCCAGGATAACAACCCTTCTGAAAACTAATGCCATCAATACTGTGTAAGTTCAACATTTGCGGTACAAATTCTTCGGCGTTATTTGCATAGATCTGGGGAATACCTGCCTGTATATCCAGGAAAGACCATGCGTGATTACCACAGATTGTGGTTTGGGCTTTTAGCTGATCCCATGCTTCAGTAACGTGGTCGTAATTGCCAGCAACAATGTACCTTGGTTTTGCTCCGCCGATTTTACTGATGACAAGTTTTTCGTTCGTTACGCACTGGTCGTCCTGTTGCGGCAGGTCGGTTGCAAATTGTTGTAACAGCTGTGTTGCGTCGGCACCTGCCAGTCCAAAAGCAATCATTTGGTCAGTGGCATCCTGAATAGTGACCTTTGTCATCAATACAAACATTTTCAGACGTTTGAGTGTTGCTTCTATTTGTTCAACAGGTAACTGCAAAAAGTAACTGTCCTGGAATTGAAACACGCGAAACATAGCCAGCGCGCGTCCTTTCGCAGTGCAATATGCATTGAGTTGGCTGCGCTGTTCGGAAACTGCCTTAATATCGTTACTTAGCTGGTTCTGTAAGAAGCTCTGCGCTTCATCACCGGTTGCGGAGATAAAACCAAGATGAGTGAGGTCGCATAAAATCGTATCTGTTACGGTTGCCTGTCGTTCTGCGTTTTTGTTTCCAAAATGTGAAACGATATCGTTCTCGATTTGAGCATTCTGTTGTTTAAGAAAATTTAGCCATGGGCTGTCTGTTGTCATTGCGATTCCGCCAATTTATTTTTAAATACTGGTTTGTGATACGATGATTGCGTATTTTAACGATGCTTATACCGAATTGTATACTGGACCTTTGTAAATCATGTTATACACTTGATAATAATGGATAAAAAGAAAAATCGACCACGTTATTTAAACCTGATAAAAATCAGTATGCCTGTGGCTGCCGTGGTTTCGATTGGGCATCGAATCTCCGGATTCTTGCTGGTAATTGCAATCCCTTTTCTTATTTATGCATTCCAGTTGTCCGTTTCAAGTGCAGAAGAGTATGCGCAAGTTGTTGCGGCGATAGAGCACCCGCTCATGCTGGTTATTATTGCGCTACTGGTATGGTCTTTTTCTCACCATTTCTTTGCGGGTATCCGATTTTTACTGATTGATATAGATATCGGGGTTACTAAAGAAGCCGCGAGTGCTGGCGCCTGGGTGGTACATGCTCTTGCAATACTAACGGCACTTTCGATAGTAGGTGCACTGCTATGAGTGAACGTGTCGCTTCAGGTTTGCGTGCCTGGACGATCCAGCGCCTAACTGCAATTTACATGCTGGTTTTCGTTTTATATGCAAGTATAGCCTGGTTAACACGGCAAAATGCCGATTTCCAGTCGTGGCAGTCGTGGATCGCGCAGCCGGCAAATAATGTAGCGGTTGGATTGTTTATATTATCACTATTATTTCATGCCTGGGTTGGTGCGCGTGACATTATACTTGATTATGTTAAACCCTTTGCATTCAGAATGGTGAAGTTGACTTCGTTGGCCATGTTTTTAATTGCGATGGGACTTTGGGCGTTTAATATTCTGATTTTCGAGATGGTTTACTAAATGTCAGGTATACCGAAAAGGAAATTTGATTCTTTGGTGATTGGTGCGGGTGGTGGTGGCTTGCGTGCCGCATTACAGTTGTCACGCGCCGAGGCTAACGTGGCGGTGGTATCCAAGGTGTTTCCCACTCGTTCCCATACGGTTGCTGCACAGGGTGGTATGAATGCTGCGCTGGCCAATGTGCTACCGGATAACTGGCACTGGCATATGTACGATACTGTTAAAGGTAGCGATTACCTGGGCGATCAGGATGCAATCGAATACATGTGCCGGGCTGCCTCTCACTGTGTTGTTGAGCTGGAGCATTCAGGCGTGCCGTTCTCCCGTTTGGATAATGGCAAGATTTACCAACGTCCTTTTGGTGGCCAAAGTCAGAACTTTGGTGGTGACCAGGCGGCGCGTACCTGTGCCGCGGCAGATCGAACCGGACACGCGATTTTGCATGCCCTTTATCAACAGAATATTCGTGCCAAGACACATTTTTTTGATGAATTCTTTGCTATTGATTTATTGAAAGATGACGAAGGATATGTGCTGGGTGCCCTGGTGCTTGAAATCGAAACAGGCGAGCCACTGATAATCGAAGCCAAAACCACCTTGCTGGCTACGGGTGGAGTAGGTCAGCTGTTTCGAACTAATACCAACGCTCGAATTAATACCGGTGACGGTATGGCAATGGCGCTACGCTCAGGCGTCCCGATTCAGGATATGGAGTTTTTCCAGTTTCATCCCACCGGTATCGCGGGCAAAGGCATGTTGATTACGGAAGGTGTGCGTGGTGAGGGCGGTTATCTTATTAATAAAGATGGCGAACGATTTATGGAGCGATATGCGCCGCATGCAAAAGATTTGGCGAGCAGGGATGTCGTCAGCCGCGCAATTTCCATTGAAATAAGGGAAGGGCGGGGATGTGGTCCCAAAAGCGACCACGTGATGTTAAAGCTCGATCATCTGGGGTCGGAGGTTATCAAGAAACGGTTACCCGGAATACGAGATACGGCCATGACCTTTGCTCACGTTGACCCAATTGAACAACCTATTCCTGTTTTTCCCACCGCGCATTACACCATGGGAGGTATACCCACTAATCGCTTTGGCCAGGTGGTGGCACCTTTGGGACAAATTGCCGAGGAGCCAGTTCCCGGGTTATATGCAGCAGGAGAATGTGCCTGTGTTTCCGTGCATGGTGCAAACCGCCTGGGCGGCAATTCATTGCTGGATATTGTTGTGTTTGGTCGAGCTGCAGGAAACCATATTATTGACTACCTGCAGGAACATCATTACCACCGTCCTATGAGTAACGATAGCGTGGATATTGCCATGCAACGTTTAGCCCGTTGGGATCAGCAAGGTGAAGGTGAGTCTATTGACGCTTTACGTGATGAATTGCAGCGTGAAATGGAAAATCATTGTGGTGTGTTTCGTACAGCCGATGTACTTGCGGATGGTGTTGTTAAGATCAAGCAGATTGAACAACGATTGAAAGATGCGCGTATCAAAGATCATAGCCAGGTTTTTAATACTGCGCGTATAGAAGCCATGGAACTCGAAAACATGATAGACCTGGCGATAGCGACGATTGTTAGCGCGGAAGCCCGCGAAGAGAGCCGCGGGGCGCATTCCCGGGTAGATTTTCAGGATCGAGATGATGAGCGATGGATGAAGCATTCATTGTATTCCAAAGAAGGTTATAAACTGGATTACAAACCGGTGCGCACCAAACCGCTAAGTGTTGAGGCATTTCCACCAAAGAAAAGGGTATATTAACTGAGATTGATTTTTTAATGCGTATAAATGATTAAGTTCAGAAGGTAATCGCACCATGCAATTTTTAGTCTATCGGTATAATCCGGATAGCGATGAAAAACCATACATGCAGGAATATAACCTGTCAGAAATTGAGCCTGGCATGATGTTGCTGGATGCCTTATTACAAATCAAGTCAACACTGGATGATTCCTTAAGCTTTCGGCGTTCTTGTGGTGAAGGGGTTTGTGGTTCCGATGCGTTAAATATCAATGGCCGAAATGGATTGGCGTGTATTACGCCCTTAAATGAACTTAAAGAACCTGTTGAAGTTCGTCCCATGCCGGGTTTGCCTGTGGTTAGAGACCTGGTGGTGGACATGACGCAGTTCTACCAGCAGTACCGTGCGGTAAAACCTTATCTAACAGTCCATGACCCGGAACCGGAAGTCGAATACGAGCAAACCCCGGAACAGCGGGATCAACTGGATGGATTGTACGAATGCATACTCTGTGGTTGTTGTTCTACATCCTGTCCGTCCTTTTGGTGGAATCCGGACAAGTTTCGTGGCCCGGCGGCATTATTACAGGCTTGGCGCTTCCTGGCCGACAGTCGTGATCAGGCTACTTCCGAGCGGCTGGATGACCTGGAAGGTGCCTATAGTTTGTTTCGTTGCCATACCATCATGAATTGTGTGCAGGTATGCCCAAAAGGTTTGAATCCTACCAGGGCTATTGGCAATATACGTAAACTGATGTTGAAGAATCAGTTGTGAACGGAATTCCCTGAATGCAAAGTGGTGAGCTAACAGATTACGAATTACAGCAAAGTTTGCAGCAAAAGCAGCAAAGAAAGTCGCGCCTGTACTGGCAATGCCGACGTGGTATGCTGGAACTGGATTGCCTGTTGCAGGGATTTTTTAAGCAGCATGTTGATTCTCTTTCAGATCAACAGCTCGCGAGTTTTGAAGCCTTGTTAAAAAGTCCGGATGATTTGCTACTGGAATATTTGATGGGGCGAATGGTGCCCATGGATGCAGGAGTGGCAGATGTCGTCACAAAAATACGCCAGTCCGCTACGGTTTAAAATCGTTCCCTCCCGTTTGTTAATTGCCATCGTGACTGTGATGCACCTTGGTGCCATTGGCCTGTTGCTTCCGGCTTCGCTGCCTTTATGGACAATAGTTGTAAGTTGCCTGGCAATTACAGTGAGCTTGCTGGTTAGCTGGTCCCGAGCGGGATGGATTACCCGTCAATTGTCATTATCGTCAATCTGGCCCAATTTTGCCGAGGCTGTGTGGGATGAAGCGGACCATTGGCAGCTCATCGATGAGCATCAACAGATATATCCTGCGAAACTCATGCCTTCAACATACGTGTCTGCTCAATTAGTGGTAATTAATTTGCGCCTGGATAACATTCCCTGGTATTGCCGTTTTCGTGCAATTGTATTGCTGCCGGATAATATTGACAGCGAAAGTTTCAGGCGCTTGCGGATACGTCTTCGCTGGTATTCATCTCAGGTTCAAGATAGTTTGGTGGCGTCAAAATAGTATCCCGGGGTGGATTGTCCTGATCTGGCTCCGGGTAGTCCAGTGTGTAGTGCAAGCCGCGGCTTTCCTTGCGCGCCATCGCTGAACGAATAATGAGTTCAGCGACGTCAACCAGGTTGCGGAGTTCAATCAAGTCATTGGTGACCCGGAAGTTGCTGTAGTAGTCGAATATCTCGCGCGATAAAACATTAACCCGGCGCATCGCTCGCTCCAGGCGTTTATTGGTTCGTACGATGCCAACATAGTCCCACATAAAGCGTCGCAACTCATCCCAGTTATGAGCTACTACAATTTCTTCATCAGAATCGGTTACCCGACTTTCATCCCAATCAGGTAGCGCCGGAAAAGCCTCGTCTAATCGTGGCAGGCTATTCATATGTTTTGCGGCTGCAGCGCCAAATACCAGGCATTCCAGTAATGAGTTGCTCGCCATACGATTAGCGCCATGCATACCGGTCCATGCAGTTTCACCAATAGCATACAAACCATCGATATCTGTTTGTCCGTGTTGATTGGTAATAATGCCGCCGCAGGTATAGTGAGCGGCAGGTACCACGGGAATAGGTTCTTTCGTCATATCGTAGCCGAATTTCAGGCAACGGTTATAGATAGTTGGAAAATGCGATTTGATAAACTGTTCTGGCTTGAAACTGATATCTAGATACACACAATCAAGGCCGCGTTTTTTCATTTCATGGTCAATGGTACGAGCGACTATGTCGCGTGGCGCAAGCTCGGCACGTGGATCTACCTTTTTCATAAACCGAGTCCCATCCGGTAATAATAACTTTCCACCTTCGCCGCGAACGGCTTCAGAAATTAAATAGGATTTTGCATGAGGGTGAAAAAGGCAGGTGGGGTGGAACTGGATGAATTCCATATTCGCAATGCGACAGCCGGCGCGCCAGGCCATGGCGATGCCATCGCCCGTGGAGACATCGGGATTACTGGTATATAGATAAACTTTGCTGGCCCCGCCACTGGCTAATACGATTGATCTGGCCTGAAACGTTTCAGTACGCCCAGTTTCTTTGTTATGCACATAAGCACCAAGCACCCGCTGTGGAAGTTGCTGGAGTTTGGCGCTGGTAATAAGATCTATCGCAATGTGATTTTCGTATATATGAATATTAGAACGTTCTTTTATCCTGTCTATTAATGTTTTGGATAATGCATGGCCTGTCGCGTCTTTACAGTGAATGACTCGGCGATGACTGTGACCGCCCTCGCGTGTGAGGTGATAAGCAGAGTGTTGGTTGTTTTCTTCAACATGCGTGAAAGGGACACCCAGTTCAATCAAGCGGTCGATTTGTTCCTTGCTGTGTTCAGCGACATACCTAACGATGGATTCTTTGCATAAACCAGCACCAGCGTTCATGGTATCCGCAACATGAGAATCCACTGAATCGCTGGGATCGAGCACCGCTGATATGCCTCCCTGCGCGTACCAGGTGCTACCTGCGTGCAGGTTGCCTTTTGAAATTAGCGCAATCTGTAATTTTGGATCCAGTTGCAATGCCAGCGTCAGACCGGCGGCTCCCGCTCCCAGAATTACAACGTCATATCTATGTGTAGGTGTCACGATGCTTGAGTTAACTGATTGTTTGTTATAATGTATTTGACCAGAAACTTATCATTTATTTGTCATTTTAACGCTGATTGAGCGCAATTAGGAACAATTCTTGGGAAAAAGTGTCCATGTTGTCGAAATAATGGCGCTTGACCCCATAGTATGTACAATACGTGTAACCGTCGGAACCGAAGTCCGCGGCTGCATTGATAAAAACGTTGACTGAGATAGTTCTCAAGCATTTGGCTCAATATGAATGGTTTAGAGTTAGAGACGAGATGAGATCCCGGCAAGAATATACCTGCTCTGGGCCGAACTATCTTATGATCAAATTGTCTAGGAAATTAAGGCACAAGCAGTCTGCCTTGCTACAGAAGGGGTTTTGGCCCACATGGCCGAAAGAAACGTGGATCAGGCGCTCGTCGAGCGAGTACAACGAGGGGATAAATCAGCATTTGATGTTCTTGTGCGCAAATATCAGCATAAGGTTGTCAAGTTAGTATCTCGTTATGTCAAAGATCAGCATGAACAATACGATGTCGCTCAGGAAGCTTTTATAAAGGCTTACCGAGCGCTGCCGAAATTTAGAGGTGACAGCGCGTTTTATACCTGGATGTATAGAATCGCGATTAATACAGCAAAGAATTATCTGGTAGCTCAGGGTCGGAGGCTGCCAAATGTCGATATCGAAGCGCAGGACGCAGAACAATTCGAAGGAGATTCGGCATTGAAGGAATATGCGACGCCTGAAAGTATGCTCAGGCGTGACGAAATACAGGAAACTGTGTTTCGTACGATAGAAAATCTTCCGGAAGATTTGCGTACGGCAATTACGCTTAGGGAGATTGAAGGATTAAGTTATGAAGAAATTGCCGATGCCATGGATTGTCCGGTGGGTACCGTCAGGTCACGGATATTTCGAGCTCGGGAAGCTATTGATAAAACACTTCGACCACTTGTTGAATAATTTGACAGTACGCAGGGTGATGTAACAATGACAATAGAGCAAGAAAACGGCGAAAAGTTATCAACGTTGTTTGATGATGAGTTAAATCCGCAACATAGTGAGCAGTTTATTAGCAACCTATGTAAAGACGATGATATGAAAGCCTGCCTCGGGCGATATCAAATGATTAGTGACTCGATGCGGAACCAGCTCCCAGCGGGAATAAGAAAGGATTTTTCTCACAATGTTATGACCGCCATTGCTTCTGAACCTACCGTACTTGCACCCGTTGCCAACTCCTCAAAAATACCGAATTTGTCATCAATCGTTACCAAGAAAGTCGCCGGCTTTGCGATAGCAGCATCGGTTGCGACTATTGCAGTTATCGGAGTGCAGTCACAAAATAATGATGAGCCACAGCAAATGGCCACCACCATGCCTGACAAGAGTGAGTTTGTCCGGCTGGCAAAAGAAAAACCGGCTACTTCATCCGTAGTACAGCCGGTACTGGCTCAAAAACCATCGAGCGGTTATTCCACTGCCTCAACAATGGTTCGTCAACCGCAAGTATTGCAGTCGAATACATTAAATAGTTCTACAAACATTTTTAATCCACAACTGCAGCAATATATCGTGATTCATTCCCAAAGTACGTCGGGGGCAGGAGTGCATGATATTTTTTCTTCCGCGCGAATTGCGTCTTCATCTCATCAAATAAGTTCAGACCAGGTTCAACGGTGAGGTTAATAGCGCTTCTTACAGGTTTAGTCATTTTTTCTCACGCTGGAGCTGATCAGAATTCCGCTCCGGCACTGACCCACCTTAGTAAAATGGGCACGGCCCTGAAAACCCTCA
>NZ_CDLKIE010000320.1:0-2920 GCF_975902315.1 Kaarinaea lacus
TCTCATTGCCTTTTTGCAAATCTATCACAGACGCCTTGGCCACGTGCTGTTCCATCTGCTGTAACTGTTCCGCCATATTTCTGGCGACTTTCTTTTCTTCCTGACTCAAGGAAAGGTCACGACGATAACTGTAGCGTTGGTTAACAGGAAGAGCGCCGTATGTTTTAGAGTACCCCGATTTACTCGTAATATTTTTCATGCTCCTGACTCCTTGTAAGGTTGTGTTGCATGTATTTCTGGTCTTGCTATTACTAAATCACGAATCGTATAACGGTCAATCAATCCGCCATCTAGATTTGTACTTCCTGGCAATACTAACGACAGATTTTCGACTTTCTTTAGAAAAAAATTGTAAGCCTCTGAATTAATGGAGTTTATTATTTTTCGTGGCCGAAATTCAGGCACAACCTAACCGATTTTTGTCAAAATCCGTTTCATGGAGCAACTTTTATGCCGAGGAATAAGGTTTAAGAATGAATCAAAAAGTGTCGATAAAGCTATTACGAAAATAACTTTATACTAGGTGTATGTGATGGCGGATGTCCTTTATGAAGTCGATCGACGGACTCAAATTGTCGGCGAAAATCGCCTGGAATTGCTTTTGTTCCGCTTGCACGGGGATCAACTTTACGGGATCAATGTTTTTAAAGTCCAGGAAGTGATCCGATGCCCCAAGTTGACACATATCCCTAATTCAAATGAAATCGTACGTGGCATCGCTAACATGCGCGGCAAGACTATTCCCGTTATAGATCTAGGATTGGCCCTGGGTAGACCGCCCCTCGAAGATCAATCAAACGCGTACATTATAATTGCTGACTATTACCGCAGTGTACAGGGGTTTTTGGTGAGCGGTGTGGATCGCATCGTCAATATGAACTGGGAGGAAATATTGCCGCCGCCCAAGGGATCCGGAGGTAGTCACTATCTAACTGCTGTTACAAATGTGGATAGCAAAATAGTTGAAATAATTGATCTGGAAAAAGTCTTGCATGAAATCACCGGAATAAACGTAGACGTATCGGAGCAAGTTGCATCGGAAATCGAGGAAAATCTTGCACGGGTTAAGACAGTTTTAGTCGCAGATGATTCTACGGTTGCCAGAAAACATATTAAGCGCACACTGGATCAAATTGGTGTGGAATGCATATTGGTAAAAGATGGCAAGGAAGCACTGGAATACCTGGAAAAAATATCTGTAGAGAAAGGTGAGGTAAGCGAAGATTTGTCAGTGGTTGTGTCAGATATCGAAATGCCGAATATGGACGGCTATACTTTAACGACAATGATTCGACAAAATCCTAAACTGAAAGATTTACATGTAATATTGCATACATCGCTAAGCGGTATCTTTAACCATGCCATGGTTGAGAAGGTTGGTGCTAACGAATTTGTTCCCAAGTTCAATGCTGACGACCTGGCGAATGCGATCGTTGCAGTGGTGGATAGCCCGGCCACCGATAATGCCGCATAATACGGAAAGTTATTAACAAATACATAGACTAAAACGATAGTGATCACAGCATCAATATCGCCGAACGAGTATGAGTCATTTCGAGAGTTTCTGGAAGATGCCTCAGGGATCGTATTAGGCGACAATAAACATTATTTGATTACCAGTCGAATCACCCGACTAATGACGGAATTATCTATCCAGTCATTTGGTGAGTTATTGGAGCGCATTCAGGAAGACCAACGTTTACGTCACCGCATCATGGATGCCATGACTACCAACGAAACCTCCTGGTTTCGTGATACCTATCCCTACGATTTTCTGAAAGAAAAGTTTTTCCCCGAGCGTGCCAAGGAGAGTAGTGAGCTTATTCGTGTTTGGTCGGCCGCGTGTTCTACTGGCCAGGAACCGTATTCCATCAGTATTGCATCCAATGAATTCATGGTTAAGAATCCAGGCCTGATATCCAACGATGGCGTTCAGGTATGGGGAACAGATATCTCCAGCAATGCGCTGAAACTGGCACGTGCCGGAGTTTATGATGATGTGGCGCTCAGTCGTGGCATGTCAGCAGATTTACGAAAGCGTTATTTTCGCCAGGAAGACAATCGATGGCGCGTCAGTGATGATGTGAAGAAACGGGTTAATTTTCAGGAGCTCAATCTGAAAACCGGGTTTGCCTCATTAGGCAAGTTTGACATCATTTTCTGTCGTAATGTGCTAATTTATTTTGCCCCTGCCCTGAAAGCCGACATTATGTATCGCATGTCACAATCCCTGAAACCAAACGGTTACCTTATTCTGGGGGGGTCCGAGACTATTTCAGGCTATTCTGAAGACTTTGATATCCTGCGCTGGAAATCGGTCGGTGTGATCTATCAGCTCAAAACAGACAAAAACAAGCTTCGTTTCGCCTAGTATCATCGATTGTAATACCTTGTTAATTATAAAAATTCAGTAGTAGGGTAATAACCGGCGGGCGATTGCCGCCTTGCCTGCGAGAACCAACCTGTCTCTAGTCGTAACTGATTGATCCCCTGTAAATAATCCTCATTGGCACGCTGGTTGCTCTATTCTCTACTGTGACCATTAACAACTTTTAGGTAAAGAATGGGTGTTTGCTGGTACAGATCAGCCAGCACTCAATGAATTAACATGTCGGTTTCACTACGTTCCAATCAGGCATTACAGGCGTCCACACTCATAGGCCGGTCGGTGTACGTGCCGTCGAATTATATGGAATTTACCAACAACGAAATCGTAAGCGTGTTGTTGTCACTGGAAGTAGATAGTCAAAATGTCATTCTTTATCTGGAAGATACCGCCGGTGAGACAGTGTTCCGCAAACACCTTGGTAGTCTTACTAAGGGCGATGTAGAAGTGGAGTTTGATCCTCTGGATGGTGGCGAAGTCAATCTTGGTAATGGTACTTATCTGTTGCGAGCAGAAGCAGAGGTTAATCATCAA
>NZ_CDLKIE010000321.1:0-7860 GCF_975902315.1 Kaarinaea lacus
GGGCGACTGGCAATATAGCTTGAATCTGGTCGTACAATGATTCGCCCATGGTGACAACGTTGCCACCTTGTACCGTTGAAATGGCCAAACCTATGGCAGGTTTTTTATCGAAGCGTAGATAATTTGTTGCAGGTTCCTGGTAACCTCGTTTTATTTCGGCAATATCACGCAGGAACACCAGGCTTTTTGATTCTGGCCCCCTGCTGCGAATTAACAGGTCACCAAATTGTTGTTCCGATTTGAATTCTCCCGTTGGATTAACCGGTAAATACTCCTGGCCCAGGTTGATGTTTCCGGAAGTTGAAACCAGGTTTTTTGCGGCGAGAGCGTTGTATATGTCCTGTGGTGATACACCAAACTCCGCCATTTTTTCCCGGCGCATTTCAATATATACAGCTTCAGGTTGTGCGCCATATAACTCTATGCGCTTTACATCTTCAGCATGTAGTAATTCCCGTTGTAAATATTTGGCAAATTCATAGGTTTCCTTGTAAGTGTAACCTTCTGCAGTAATCGCAACATAGACCCCATAGACGTCGCCAAAATCATCATTGACCAGTGATGGACCAGCGCCTGGTGGAAGTTTGTTTTGTGCATCATTAACTTTACGACGCAATTCATCCCACACCTGTGGCAGGCGCACAGCATCATATTTATCTTTCATGGTGACTTGCACGATAGACAGGCCGCGTTTGGATTGTGATTCTACATATTTAAGTTGCCCTAATTGTTGCACGGCTTTTTCAATGACGTTGGTCACTTCCTCTTCCACTTCAGCGGCCGATGCGCCAGGGTAGGGTGTAAGAATGACAGCGTCTTTAATGGTGAATTCGGGATCTTCCAGCCAGCTTAGGGCAAAGAATGATTTGTAACCGACGACTACCATGAGTACAGTCAATACCCAGGTAATCACTTTGTTGCGAATACTCCATTCCGCAATATTCATAGCACTGGACCCTTTTTGTTATAAGAGGTGTGTTTATTAGAATTCAATTTTGTCGACAGGGCGGACTTTCATGCCTTCGCGCAATGTACTGACACCTGCAATTGCAACCATATCGCCATTGGCCAGCCCATCAGTGATAGTAATCTGATCGTTACCGACCAGTTCGCCAGTGCTTACTTCACGACTATGCGCCGTATTTTCTTTCTGATTAATCACCCACACATGAGATTTACCGGTTTCGTCTGCAACTACGGCCAGGGCAGGTATAACTTGTATTGTTGGTTGAACTGCTGTTTCCGGGGCTGTTGCCAGTACCGTCGCCGTCATACCTGGCAAGATATTGGCGTCTTCCGGCTGCGGCATAATGAGGACATACTCGAAGGTTTGGGTTTTCGGATCGGCTTCTGTAGCAAATTCTTTAACCTCCAGGTCAAAGGTTTTTCCGGGTAGTGATTCGAATGTAGCCTGTATCGTGGCTTGTCTGGCATCCCCCGCGGCTCCTGCGACAATGCTTTCCGGGGCATTTACAACAATTTCTATTACATTAACATCCTGTAAGCTGATAATGCGTTCTTTACGACGAACATCCTGGAAGTTCTGTACATAGCGTTTGGCGATTTTACCGGCGAAAGGTGCCTTGAGATAAGTATCGTTAAGCGCTTTCTTTTTGATAGCGAGATCGGCTTCCGCTTGTTCAAAGTTGGACCGCAACTGGTCAAATTGTACCTTGGAAATGAATCCGTCTTTGACCAATCCCTTACCGCGCTCGTAGTTGGACTTGGTTTCGGTGTAGCGTGCTTCAGCAGCTTTCAAATTACTGCCGTAATCCCTTGGGTCAAGGCGGGCGATCAAATCCCCTTTCTTGACGTTTTGTCCTTGTTTGACAGGCAGCTCAATCAACGGTCCATCCACGTTAAATGACAGATCAACCCGGTCTGATGCGCGTACTGTTCCTGGAAATTGCCGGCTGCCCCTGAAATCTGCAGCGCCCAGCGTGATGGTTTTTACCGGACGTACCGTTTCCCGCGGCGGCGGCGCCTGATTTTTATCACCGCAGGCTTGAATCAAGATTGAAGAGGCTAGCAAACTAGCAAGAGCAATTGTGGAGTATGGTGTCTTTGAGCCGAAAACCAGATTCGCCATTGTCTATTTTCCCTTTAATAATAGTTAGCGGTAATGAAATGACCCTAACACGAAACACGTGCCACTATTGTATGCTAAAAAAACAATCTACGACAGGTATGTATCGGTAGTCAGGAATTTCCAAGGGGAATGATTTCTTGAATTATCCAGGGGATATTTTTCAAGTGTTGTGTTTGGCCAGTATTTTGCGACTGCGTTAACGTTAATCATGCATGTCGGATGTATATGGTCAAATATTGTTGCCAGATCTGGGTTTATTGGTCTGGGGCGAAAAATATCTGCTAAAATTTGTTCATTATTGCGTATCTATTTCGTCTGGAGCATAACCATGAAAATATCAATTAAGAATACAACAATTTATGTGCTTGCGTTTTCTTTCTTTCTATTTGCTGGCTTCTCAAACGCGAAAGAATCTTCGGGAAAAATTCTCGCCCCCTGGGAGGGTGAGGGAGAAGTATTTAAAGTGGGCCCCAAGCTATACCAGTTTGTGGGTAAGTTCGAAGGCATTATGTATATCGAAAAGGAAGGTAGTAAAAATGATTTTGACACCGCTATCTTTGTTTGCCCCACGGTGCAGGAAATTCATGCAGACACCTTAAAAACTGAAGCAACTGGGCGCTGCCACATCATTGGCGCACCGGGCAATGTGTTTGGCAAGTTTACCTGCAAGGGTAAGGTGGGAAGTTGCAAGGGTAAATTTACTATTACTGGTGGCACTGACGAGTACGAAGGTATTACCGGTGGCAGCGACATGATTTCGCGTGCTGCGTTTGGCGGACTTTCGCTGGATACTGCCAGTGGTTCGGCAATGAGAACAGCAACGGGTTTGGTAGTCTGGCCCAATATGAAAGTGAATATTCCAAAAATGAAATAACACACGAATCAAACTTTCTACGAATTATTGGTGAGGACTCAAAATGAAAAATCAAATACGAATGAATCTATTAGTAATGTTGATTGTAGGGTTGGTATTGATGGTATTTGGTGTAAATGCATCAGCGGGCAGTATTCGATGTGGCGGCACTATTATTGATGATGGTGATCGGCGCGGTATTTCCAAGCTGGAAGTTGAAAAGAAATGCGGTACTCCATATTCAAAGTACGGCAGTAGCTGGATCTATTCCATGCCCAATGGCACTGTGACACGGATACGGTTTAAATCCAATGGGGAAGTGTCTTCTATTACCAATGAAAGGATTTAATCTTCCAAGGACGGAAAGCTACTGACGGTAGTTGAGGCTTAAGGCTATTGTGAAAATAGCGCTAGCTATTTTTCTCGTTGGTTTTGGGTGCCGGTGGCGGAAAGTCGCTAAACATATTTCTTATTACCCTGGTTATTCTGTTTCTCTCCTTGCCGTCGAACTTAATAATAGTATCCATTTGACTGCGCCATAGTAGTTTCATGGATTCAGGTTCCAGGATATAAATAGTCAGTGTGCCTATCATCATGGTGCCTGCCTGATCAATGTTCGATGGTGCTGTAGCTGAACCGGGTGCGTACATTTCCCGCGTAATAATTTTTTCTACCCTGTTTTTAGCAGAATACTGGATGATAAAAGCTGGACTTTCATTATCAGCCAGTGCAAATCCTTTTGCTTTCAGTTCTGCGTTTACTAGATCAGGTATCCTGTTAGTGACTACTCTCCCTATTTCTTCTACTTTTCGGTCAACCGTCTTGCCTGTTTGCTCTATATTTATCGTATTTTTCCCCCAGGCGTAGGTCTTCAATTTTGTAAAATCTGTAGATTTATCGTATTCCGTAGTGATCGGTGTCTGCGAGCAAGCAGTTGTTATCGTTATAACAATCAAGGCAATAATAACTGAGCAAAGTGGTTTTGTTATTTTCATCTTCTCACCCGTTTTCGTCTGGGGAATCCGGACAGTTAGTTGTAATGCCCATATATTAACACCGTTTTAGCCTGTCACGAAAAGATAAATACTTGGCGGAAGCTGACAAATATCAACTCACATTAAATTGTCCAATACTACAAATGAAGATCATCGAGACCCGGTATAAGGAATCAAACTTTCAGGAAGGTGTGGTGGTCGGATGGTTAAAAAATATCTATGGATCATTATGGCTTATTGTTTAGTAAAGGTGTTTTGTGGCGGGTAGTCCGGCGTTTGCGACAGGCGGTATGGGCGGTACAGGCGTAAACGAAAGCAGTAATAGTTGTATGAGCATGGGTACGGATTACTCGCTACTTCCTGATCTTTTAATTGACAGGAAGTAAGGAAAGTTAGTTTGTATTTTCATTGTGTATAGTTCCCCATTGGGATTATCAAATCCCGTCAAGCGTTCTACTAACGCGACCACGTGATCGTAATGATCACGTGGATTTTTTTATTATACGTTCGCAAAAATTATGCAATAAATAATAAATTCTTCACATAGATCCGGTCCGTCCTTGTATTGGCATCAACGCACAACAATTTGGCGGAACGCGATATATGATTTTTTCTGTTCTTTTGTCAAACAGTAGTAGAAGTCCTCTTAATCCTGCGCACGATCTTCTGAAGTGTGTTGCTGTTAATAAGGGAGCAGAAAATGAAAAAGAACTATATAATCGCAGCCACCGTCAGCTGTTGTGTCGTATTCGCTGGATCTGTCCTGGCTTATGGTGGCATCAGCAATACGGCATCGGCGATGAGCAGCAATCGATTTACGTCCAGCAATGCGTTTTCAATTAGTATTAACGTACCGTATGATATGTCGATAAAGTCAGGAGTGGGATTGTCAGCATCATCAGGCAAAGTGTTTTACACGGATTTTGACGCAACTCAAATGCCGGTACATGAATTGCCTCCATTGCCACTGACATTGGATGAAGCCGAAAAGCTTCCTGATTAAGTAATTATTGGGAAAACACGGCCATGCTTCCTGATGTGCTAATGCCAGTTCTGTAAGTAGCGATTAGGAGTTTTAAATAGAAACTGTCAGTCTTCGATGTTAAGCGCTGGAAGTGAAGGTTGGGCGGAAATTTATACTTAAAAAATATTTACTACAAGAGATAATTATAAATAAGAAAAATCAGGATTGCCCAAACCCCAATGCCAATAGACGAACCTACCAGTATTCCCGACACAACATTCGCGCTATCCTTTTCAATCATTGCCGTAGCCTCTTTTTCCATAGTATTGTTCCCCTGGTAACAGTCTTTTATTGAAACTATGAAAAAATTATAAAATGGCTATCGCATTAGCATGTTATCCATTAGCGCCAGCTTGTTGTCTCTAAAAAAATTGTTTCTCCTTCATTAAAAATTTAATGGAACTTTTTAGAACTTAATACCAAGGCCAAGCAGAAAACCGTCCAGGCCTATGTCATAAACCAGATTAGCATCATCAAATTTTACTTTAAGATAACGGTAACCAAATTTAGCAGACAATGTGTTGCCAAATTGATAGCGAATCATAGCCTCGGCATTAACTGCCATGTCACTTTCGATTCCGAAGCCACCTACATCACCACGCAATGACATACTAAAGTCATGCTTTAAAGGTATGGCGTAAATTACCCCCACAAACGGATCAAACCAGTTAACATTTGCTTCCGGGTTTTGGTTCAGTATTAGCAGCGAGACATCGATGTTCTGTTGTCGTATGCCGGCGATCACTTCCAGGTTTTTTACTGATTGCGGAGCGTAGGCGCCAGCGTACTCAATAATAAGGCCTTCCAGCCTTGGCGTCGTTTCTAGCAACGTTCCTGCCTGCAAGGTATCTTCGTAGGCAACATATAAAAAATCGAACAAAAATCCCCACCGGTTTTTGCGTGCCGTAAATGTTGCGGAGGCAACGCCATCCAGGTTATCGAGGGAGAAAAAGTTGTAATCTGAGTCGATAGGTGGCGATTCTGTGGGCGGTGATCCATCGTCACTTACAGCAGTAGTACCACTGATGCTTGCTGCCCACAAATAGGGTGTCAGCTCAAATTCGTAGCTTTCATTTTCTTCATCGGCATAAAGGTTATTGCAGCACGTGCAAAACAGAAGCAATGAGTAAAGCCAGATCCATCGTCGATTAAACAAATACTGTTGTTGTGGTTTTTTCATGAGCAGATTCGGGTAATTGTGATTGTTTATTGTACGTTGTTTTGATTGCCAGTAATTAAAATGTATATGAAATGAAAAGTGACATTTTAATGAAGGCGGGATTTGCAAAATACAATAATATTTAATTCTCATGTGTGCAGAAACAATCGTTTTCTGAGCTTGCCAGCGACAAACATCAAATTTGTGCGATATAAACTATGTGCGCATAAACCATGGAAAGTTCTGGGCTGTACGTCACAAGCCCGGAAGTCATGTCTTGGCAAGTTTCTGAAAAAAGAATAAACCTTGGCACTGGCCACAGAATATATGGTATTAAGTATGTTTTGAAAAGGCCGGGCTTATTTGCTGTTGATTCGATGTGTGCTATAGCCTGCGGGCACCAATAAAACGCAAGTTGACCATCGTTCCATTTACCATTGTCCTTTCTATTGGCCTCACTTTAACGGTGCTGGGAGTAGTAAAAGTGTCAGTGGTGCTACTAGCCACAACATTTTAGCTATGTTCCGTCGGGTATCTCGCTGGAGCACTCGCCATTTTGTGAACAATGCTACGAGTGGTGGGCTTTAGGTAACAGGCTCAGTACTGAATTACGGAGTTTAATAGCTCTCTACGTATCTCATTTTATAGTTAGAAAAAATATCTACCCATTGGCTTACTCTGATCTTGATCAAGAAATGTGCTTAATTTGCGTTTCTGAATTAGCGATATTTGATACAATGGAATCCTTTTTAAAGGCATGGAAGGCCGGCTTATTTCTGCCCGCATATCCCTGGATCATGGTTTAAAGGATTGGTATCACCAAAACAACTAACAAAAAAAGTTCATGAAGACCGACGCTGTTATAAGGGAGAAGAAAGATGAATAAGAGTCTCAACCGCACATTTCTGTTTGTTATCGGGTCGCTGTTTCTGATAGCAGCCTGTGGCGGCGAAAAGGCGCAAAATCAGCAAACTGCTGCGGAACCACAAGCGGAGCAGTACGTACCACCAGCGCCTATGAACATGACAGATGTAGAGGCGAAAGGCGCCAGGGCGCTGACGACTGACGAAATTAGCAGCTTGATCGTTGGCAAAATGATAACAATTAAACATCTGCCAACCGGAAATGAGTTGACTGGATACTACAATGAAGACGGTACCCGCACCTTGATCGAGTTTGATAAAGGCGTTGCTATTCAGGGCGGGCAAACTACTGGCGCGTCACGTGATCCTTATCGCATCGAGGGTGACCAACTCCATGCTGTTTTTGAAGGTAACCAGATTTCGACGACTATTTATCATCTGGACAATCGATATCTGGCTGCTGTCAGCGATCAAGATGGTATGGTGAATTATGAAGTAATTCCGCCAGGGCGAAACAACAAAAACTAGTTGTTCTCGGTGAAATGTTGAGTAACAAATGGCACTAAACTGTAGAAACTATTGCGTTGTAGTTTTAGTGTCGTTACATTTTGTTATGGCTGGTTGTACCAGCTTGCCCACCAATCCCGACCGAAAACAATCTACCTTAATTGAAGATACCAGTGATACATTCCAGGGGCAGGCTGTTACGAGGCTTAGTGCGGGTAAAGGTAGCAAGTCTGGTTTCAATCCGTTAGTAAATGGCCTGGATGCTTTCGCGGCCAGGGTATTTCTGTCCAGGACTGCTGAACGCAGTATCGATGTTCAATACTATATCTGGCATGAAGACGAAGTTGGGGGGCTTTTAGCCGCAGAGTTA
>NZ_CDLKIE010000322.1:0-2773 GCF_975902315.1 Kaarinaea lacus
GACAGGACCGTAGCATTTTTATAAAGCGGTAATGTAACACCATCTGTGCCTACAGCAGCTGCATGTGCCTGCAGCGCCTGACCCATCATGGCCATTGCCTGCTCCTGATCCATTGATGGAGGCGCATCGGCACTGGCCGATTGGCCGCAGGCATCCACCTTGCTCTGGCTGACACCTGAATGTTTTATTAAATTTTGAGTCAGGCAGTCGCCATGCGCGATCATTGTCGTGTCGTTCATGGCTGTCATATCCTTTGGAAAAAGGTGATCACAACTGGACATAGTTTTTTCTACGGATGAAACGCATTTCTTTTTATTGATGCCCATGCATGACAAAAACGCTTTATCATCGCACGATGCCATTACCTGTTGCTTCATCATATCCTTCATGGGAGTCATATCGCCGGATTGCGCTGCGAGGCTCACACATAACAACGTCATAATTATAGTTACACGATAAATATTTTTCATTTTGTTTCTACCTCCTCAGTTATTATTAAATCTAATTGTTTGGTATCTCCGTCCTTAACAGTGAAGTCCCGAGTTGCTCTCACTTTATGGTCAATATTGTTTTTGATAACAAGCGCATAGTTACCTTCCGGTAAAATGGCCGACTCGTCTGGCATGTCATTACGTATGACAGCAATTGTTGGAACATAGTCTCCCTGCTGACTGGCGCTGCGATATTTTTCGGATTCATAAACGTTCAAATATATATCTTTGTTACGTTCGCTTTTTGGCTTATCCAGCCAGACGGCGGCTTTTACAATACCGCCCCTGAAAATGACCTTATGTGGAGTAACCTGCCCCGCCTTAATCGTAATTTCAGACTGCTGGGTAATATTTTCCAGCTTTGCCGTCAGGGTGTACGTACCGGATGCCATAGGCATTTCTGTCCCATTCTTGATTATGCTGAATCTTGTTGAGGCATTCTCTGGCACCGAAGGTTCTGTAATCGACCAGCTTATATTACGAATATGCGGCAGATTTTTACGGGTTAAAATAGCCTCCGGTTTAAACATACCGACTTCTATGGGTATCTCAATAACTACCGAGTTTCCCTCCCTTACCGTAAAGCTTTTTACAGCTTCTATCTTACCAAAACCCAGGTAACTTGCTTTTAAATAATATTCACCCGCGCGCAGAATAAAAGTTGATGCAGGTTGTGTAAATCGCTTGAGTGCAACGTATTTTCCTGATTCCATATCCTGTCTGGATTTAAATATGAGGTAAGTCAGATGAGAATCGTGCAGATTGATTGTGCTCGTAAGCGGGGTGCTCACATGCACTTTCGATGCATTGAATATAAAATTCAGGGACAATGGATTCCCTTCAACCACCTCTATTTTACGTTCCTGCTCCAGGCTATCAATACGCGCCTTAATCCTGTACTGACCGGGATCAAGTTTCCTGCTTAGCTCTTCACCCCTGGCACTGTTGAGTGATTGCTCAACTGTTTTACCATCTGCTGATAGTTTATAAAGCTCCCAATTTGCACTGACAGGCGCAGCGCCGGTTGTTAGCCGTGCCTTCGCTGTCATAGAAACACTCCCCGCCGATACAGCTTGCGCAGGAGGTTGAGACTGTTTTGGTTGTTGCTGTACTTGTGATTTGACTGTTTGCGGCAACTGTGGATCCACTTTTGAAGCATCGGTGGGCGTATTGATTGGTTGCTTGTCGGGCAATAGCAATACCACGCCAGCAATCAATGCGACAACAGCAGCCGATACCGCACCTTTAACCAGCAGGGTGTTACCCGCGGTATTTGCATCCGGAACGGATGCAGCCATAGCATCGTTAAATGAGGTGTCGAGTGAAAGTGGCACAGTGGCCAATGGGATAAGTGCAAGCAGTTTACGGGTGCGTTTCAATTCTTCGGCATCCTCGGTACATACCAGGCATTTATCGATATGTTTTTCAAAAGCCGCTAATTCTGCTTCTGGAATGTCGACGTCTTTATACACTGCCAACATTGAATTCATTTCAGTACACTGCTGGCGACTCTTAGCGACCTTGAGATACATGTGTTGAGTCAGCCCCTTGTCAAATTGTTGTCGTGCTCGCAACAAACTAACCTTGATATCTGATTGACTTAACTGGGTGATTGAGGCGATTTCCTGAATCGATAAGTCCTGCATGTAACGTAAAATCATTAACTCACGAAATTTATCAGTGAGCCGTTGCACACAAAAAGTAACGGCCTTTTGTGTCTGCTTCCTGGCGAGTTCTTCGGTTAGCTCACTTTCATCGGCTGATGCTGCGATGTCGATGCCTGCGTCATCCACCAGGGTTTCTTTTTTCTTTTTCCAGGTGTCATACAAATGATTTCTGGCGATGGTAAACAAATAGCTTTTTATGTTTTCAACATCACTTAGCCCGGGATCGATCATTATCTTTAGAAACGTTTGCTGTGCAACATCCTGTGCCTGGTTAGGATCATTAGACAGGCGATAGATATAGTTATAAACCGGTTCCCTGTAATCCCGGTAGATCTGTTCAATAGGAGCCTGTTTGTTCAATGCTTGTGTAGTCAAAGGGTGATGTCCCAAATATGTGCTTCTCGGTTAATAAATGTAAAAGAACCTGAACGCCTTAATTTGTGTTCAATGGTATGACGATCCGCCGAGCAATCAGGTTACAGGATTTGCGATTAATTTTATAAAAAATAATTCAGGTCGGATTGTAGCTCCCCCAGGTTGACTCTCATTGATCCACGAATTTGGAGATTAATCGAGCCTGGTCTGCCCCCCCTATTATTATTGTTCATGCCGAGC
>NZ_CDLKIE010000323.1:0-8299 GCF_975902315.1 Kaarinaea lacus
CACTGGCTTTATAAAGACGGGGACAGCCTCATCCTGGGTCATCAATCGTACGGATTAGGAGTTAACGGATTTATTACGAAAAATGTTGAAATAGCGGTAAATTTTCGCATGCTTGACGTGGAAGAAAGCGAACAACAGGACTCCGACCAATGGAGTTTAGCGTTTAGCTACTGGTTTACACAATAAATATCATCGCGGCTGAAATAGGCTAACGCAGACCGGAACAAATCAACAGGGCCAGAATCACTGCTAACGGGCGGCCCCTTGAGCGGTTTTCAGTCGCCAGACTCTTCGTATACCCACCACCATTATCATTACTATAATCGCGGCGCCAAATGGATATTTTACCGTCATAACCAGTGGTGTCAGCAGCCAGCGTGTAATAACTCTTATTGACTCATGTTGAGCAATGTAATTGGCTACTGGTGGTGAATATTCATAATAGAAGGCAACGAATTTTTTACCGAATGCGTTAGTTAACAGGAACTCATCACGAAACTCGCGCAGTTCCACAACATCTTTGTGAAGATAGCTGCCATATGCTGCAGTCGCAATAAAACAGTTGCCATCGCCACCACCATTGCCACCATTATCGACATCTGGCTCTATGGTAACAGATGATGTAAAAACGCCGCCGCCCAACGTTCCTGCATAGATTTGTATAGAGGAAAGCGTATCAACGGCTAATTCATAAGCAGCCAGATGGGTGAGCCCGGTGTTGGCTATCGTCCAGTTGTCACCACCGTCAGCGCTGACAAATACACCGCCTCGAGTGCCCGCAAGCACAGCGCTCGGAGTTCCTGGAACAACCAGTAAATCCAAAATCTCTTTGTTGGTAAGACCATTATTAACCGCGTTCCAGGTCTCACCGCCATCGATACTTTTATAGATTCCGACCAGGGATATTTCGCTGACATAGAGGGTTTGTGGCTGGTTGGGATCGATAGCCAAAGCACTGATTAAGAATCCGTCAGGCAGGTTACTACTTAGATCAGTCCAGTTTAAACCGCCATCGATGGATTTATAGAGTACTTCGCCTGAAGATCCGGACACGACAGCATACAGCGTGCTCGGTGTCGTGGGATCTATAGCAAGTTCTCGTATACTGTGGGTCATGCTGGTTCGCGCCCAATTAATACCCCCGTCAACAGTCTTATAGATGCCACTATCAACTGGTCCTGCATCAATACCGGCATAAAGCGTATTGCTCTGCTGTGAATCGATGGCGATGGCGGCGGGCCAAATCACGGTATCAACGCCCAGGTCAAGCGCATCCCAAGTGGCACCACCATCAATACTTTTGTAATAACCGGAAAAGTCTGTGAACCTTGTGTTAATCCCGGCATAGACGACTCCATCCTGCAGTGGGTCAACCGCGATTGATAACACCTGGTTATTTGCTCTTGGCAGCTGTAGATCAAGAGCCTCCCAGCTCATGCCACCATCATTAGTTTTAAACAATCCATTTAAGTCCGTTCCCGCATACGCTGTTCCCGGTGTACGAGGATCCGTGGCAAGAGAATATATGTAGGTATTGACAAGTTGATGATTGATCGCCGTCCAGTCCGTTGCACCATTTGTGCTTTTATATACACCGAATCCCCAGGTACCAATATAAATCGTATCGGTAGTAGCAGGATCTATAGTCACCACATTGACCGTCGCGAGGTAGTCTGTTCCTCCGGGCAAATCACTACTATTCGGCGCCCAGTTTAATCCGCCATCGGTCGTTTTATAAACGCCCGATACAAATGTACCGGCATAAAGGATAGCAGTGTCATCAGGATTAATTGCTAAAGATGAAATAGATTTATCGATGTTGGTCGCTGTCCAGTTGGTGCCACCATTCGTAGTTTTAAAAACGCCGCTCAGTTCTATTCCCACATAAAGTGTCTCTGGGTTAGCTGGATCCATAACTAACGCTTTTATTTCTGTAGAACCTAAGCCTGTGTTCATCGTGTTCCAGGTGTCGCCGCCATCGGTACTCTTATATACACCGCTGGCAGCACTGGCCGCATAGATTACATCAGAATTATCCGGATTGATGGCTATTTCATGGATAAATGCCTGGCCGGGCAAACTGCCAAGCGCAGACCAGTTATTCCCACTATCAACACTGACGAAAACACCACTCGAGGTGCCGGCATATAATTTGTCTGCAACCGCGGGGTCAAAAGCCAGGCCCTGGGTTGAGGGGTCAGATAAACCCTGCTTCACCGCACTCCAGGTCATTCCGCCATTAGTACTTTTAAAGACACCCTCTGTTGTAGCGACAAAGATATTATTTGAATTGTTTGGATCTATAACCAGATCGTTTACGATATTCCAGCTTGTATCGGCACTATAACCTACATTCGTCCAGCTCGACCCACCATCGCTACTCTTATAAACGCCTCCAGAATATCGACTCGCGACATAGAGAATATCAGTATTATCAGGGTCGACCGCCAGCGCGGCAATATGCCCACCTTCCGGACCGTTAGTAGACCAGGTTTCAAAGCTCACGACAGACTGGGGATATATATCACTCGCTGCCAGCGTTGGTGCTGATAGTAAGAAACATATCCCCAAAACAACAGTAGTAATGCCGGTAGTAATAAAAGTGCTGCCCGCTTTCAAACCGTAGGCATTGATATGCAGGATCAAACTACGACTCAAACAGGCGAAGTATTTAATCCAGGACCCTGTTTGAATACGTAGCCAACTATAATACGGCATTTCCATGGTTCAGCGTCCACCACTATAAAATTACCTTAAGCTATTTCAGGGCGAGCCCAATCTTTATCTCAGCATCAGTGGCAGTATCGGTCTCAACGACGGCAAAGAAATTACCAGCAGGCGACAGAATACTCAGGTCTGTATTGGCAGCGACAAATGTCCCGTCAGCCGCAACCGAGGTGTGAGGGATGGTTGCCGTTGCACCAGGTGCGGTGCCGCGGGAGTCAACGATATTTGTAGCCTCGAATGCTGTATTCACCTGGTCTTCCACAACGGTCCAGCGTGCGGCAAATTGTGGGCCGATAGGGAAGGCATTAGTAGAGTCATAGCCAATAAAATGGATTTGAAAGGATTCTGTCAGCGTTGGCGCTGTGGTTGATTTTCTAACACCGACACCAAAGAAGGCTTCACCATCTGCATCAGTCATGTCACCGTCCGAAACAACAAATATATTTGCATCCGGCGAGATGATTCCCGCATCATCCCCAGTGCCATTGTCCACCGTGAAGGTGCCATCGGCTGATCCTACAAAAGTAAGATTACCACTAAGGCCAACCTCTGCAGGTTGCGAGTGGTTTAATATCAACCAGGTTCCAGTGCCATCACTTTGCAACGTAACAAGCACCTGACTCGTATAAAAACCCTGTGCGTTTCTACCTGTCTGGCTGAGAATGTATTCGCCAGCCACTTTTGTCAGCGTCATGTCGGTTGACTTCTTGACGACAATTATCGTTTCCACATCATCCTGGTTGTTTGGATCCACCAGTTGAGCGTCTGTTAACAAGACCAGACTTCCATCGCTAGAAATTATTCCATATTCAGTCTCAACGCTGGGAGTTCCAGGAATCGAAATAGATATCATTCGGTCATCGGAAAGTGAATAGGCAATGGTTCCTACGTCGGTACTAAAATTGCCTTTTCCATCAGCAGTTCCATCGAACGTTTCAGCGATGAAATTAGTCGTTTGTCCTTCATATTCAACTTTATGAATCTGATAATCACCGGAAAACAGGTCGCCGGCACCGCCTCCACCGTCGCTGCCTCCATTGCTGGCAATAATGCTCATTACGCCAAACGTCAATAAGACAGTTAACAGTAGATAGCGTATGGAAAAAATTATATTAGTTGCCGTTTTCATGATGTTGTTCCTGCTCTGTTTGTCAGTTGACAGTAGGTAATTCAATTTTTTCTATTCAAGCCATTATGTTTTTTAGTATAAAAATAACTAATTCTGCTGCATGACTAACTCCAGAAAGTCGTGCGCTATGTAATAGGCTCAATTTTGAATTGTTATATGGTGTGCTAGTGACCTTGCATCTCAATTTTTTTAAAAAAGTATAACCATTGAGATATGATGCCTGAGGCGATATGTGTATTTTTATTGCGCTTCAACTCATACGGTTATGAAACCTGCAAAGACATTCAACGTCTATTACATTTGCTTATTGGAGTAGTTAATATAATTCGATGATTTATTTATACGATACTTGGGAGAAGTATGCCTTGATGCATGTCAAACATTATATAACGCTGATGTTTTGTATTGATAAGCGACAGGAATTAGGACAGTAAGTAGGCAGGAAATAGCATCGGATCTCCGGAACCTGTTTAACTTATTTAACTTAATTAGCTAGTCAACTAGCAAATCATCGCACAGTCACCTTACACCTTAGCGTACCTATTTGGGCGCTAAAAACACGGCTTTAAGATAGAGTAATTTTTATCGATATTAATCACCAATCTGCCAATTAAATTAATGAATAAATCCCTTGAAGCAAGGCCCACGATAGCAGTACTCAGACCAGAAACTGCAAGTATGTGTTCTGCATTAACACCCATGATATCCAGGGACGCATAAATACAGATCGCGAAATTCAATCAACGGGTAAACCAGTAAATCAAGCCTGGCAAATCAGCCAGGCCGATCAGGAAATACCAGTTGTCATTGCTATCGTCTGTTCCTTTATTACCAATAGACAGTCTGATTTTATTATGTAAGAGTCCTATATGAATATCTCCACCAAAGGAATCCCTGTCTCCTTCCTCGGGAGATTCAAATAAACTAAAGTACGTTGGAGTAAATCCCCAGCTACTAACAAATCCAGATCGAGTTAAACGCGTATAATCAAGCCCAATGGCATAATAGTTTTCCGATGTCTCGCCTTCCTCATTTGAGGACCTGATCAAACCATCCGCAATTGCGATACTACCTCTAACACCAATATTATTGAACTTACTGATGGACCATGTTGGTTGCCATGAGAAGACTACATCGCCTTCAAAAAGATCGATCGCCGCCTCATAAGGGATAAAGTATCTCGCAACCCAGTCTTGCGGTGCCGTAGATGGCGAGAAATCAAATGTCGGATATTTATAAGTAGCTGTTCTCAGTACATAGGACGAACCACCTAATATTTCTGACCACTGATCAGGTTGTTGTTGCGATTCAGCTTCACGTTTTGCAACAATACGCCTGGATTCTGCCTCCAGATAAGTTAACCGATTTGTAAAGCGCAGCGTTAATTCATGAGCCCATGTATCAGGGTCTTCCATGATCTCGGCCATCAGTGGCCGGCCAGCGGTTTCTGTTGGTGTAAAATTCAGCTCCTTCAATTTATCAAAGAATTGTACCGCTGTACCGATTATAGCCGGACTATCGTCTTCAATCTCTTTTGAAAAGTGTATGTGCATTAATGCTGTGTTGATAGCTAATACATCCTTATCCTTTTTCGGCATAGGCTCATATGCAAATCGCAGGTTATTTGCAGCACTAAATTCCTGTTTCGCTAATAGCGCGAAAAGATATCTTCCAGTTGCATCTGTCTCCAGGCCAAGCGCGATATAAAATCGTCTGGCCATAGCGTTCAGACATTGAAAGTAGGCATCTTGTTGTTCATGCAAATAGTGCCGCTGATCACAGGCCTCCCGAGATGCCAGAATTACTGCATCGTAAACGCCAACATAGTAGTCATACGCCCTGAATTTGTAGTCAAGAAATGCTGCAAAAGCCCCCAACAGTTTGCCAACAATCGGTCCCCCACGGCTCGTCACCTTGAGCATACGATCATTGTTTATCGATGATTGGGCATAGCCAATACTATTCAACAAATTGGCATTTTTTGGCTGGATTTCACTGATCAGCGCAAGCAGTCTGCGGGCGTAGTCACGTCGAAACTTTTCATAGTCTATAGAACAACTTATATTATCCGAATCTGCATCTTCGCCTGATATTGGTGCACATGAATGCAGCAGACCTGTGTCTTTCAGTGCCGCAATAGAAAACGGTTTGCCCACCGGGGATTTATTATTAGCATATGCAACTTCAAGTAATTTTCCTGCATATTTCAATGCTTCAATACAACGTAGCTGTTCTGAAAAATAGGGTAATGACTCATTACATAGTCGGTCATCATGATTATATTTAAGCTGTTCTGAGAATTGACGAGAAATCAGCGCAACATTACCTGTCCAGGTTTCACTGGACAATTCACTATACAATTCGTAGTTCCTGGCAGTACCGAATGCATCGACTAATAGATGTATTTCAGACCTGAACCCATACTCCATTTCATCACATGCTGGTGATGCGTTTTCCGCAGCACATGGTTGGCCGGATTGTTGATCAGTTTTTTTATACCGCAGCCGATCGGGATCGAGATAAATGTATGTCGTCGGAAACGGCGCAGTCCTGGATTGAATATTATTTTCAGCTAAAGTGCGGGCCAGCCCAATTGGCAAATTATCAAATAAACCACCATCCGCAAACTCGCTTTCACTAAGCTCATATCCTTCCGGACAGGTTAGCCCTTCCAGTCTAGTGTTTTGTAACCCATTAGTTTCTGTGCTACTCGCACTAGAAGGAGTTTTTAAACGACAGTATTGCAGGCGCTTGCGACCGAATGCGACAGGAAATGCACTGGATGTCAGTATCGCCTGTATAATACGTTCATCGCTTATTACGTAATCATTGTCGCCTTGCTCCGTTGGTAACAATATCATTGAATGATCGGAGTGATAAAAATATTCATCTGGATTGAAATAAAAACCAACTCTGGAATCCGGCTTAACTTTAAGTTCGAACGGGATAGCAAATCGTTGATTTTTTACCTCTATAGCGCCAATGCGCAACAGTTCAGGAAAAACGCGAGTGAGCGTAACACCCAACGGTACACGACAACCTTCACGAAATACCGGCGAATTCCAGGTTTTTCTTACTAACTCTGCAGCATCAAGTAAATCCTTGCGTGACAGTATCGCGTCGTCTTTCTGGTAAACGGGTGATGTCGCCTGTGCCGGAAGAAGACTGTTAATGTCCAGTGACAACCACACGTTGCGGAAAAGATTATCATCGATTCGGTTAGCAAAACCGCCTTCTTTCTCGTGTCTTGCGCACCAGGTTAGTGCGGACAGCAGGGCGTTGATACTCCCCGCGGACGCTCCCGCCATACTAGCCGCTTCAAAGGGCCGATACCTGTTAGCTGAGGAGTCCTGTTCTTTTTGCGCTTCGTAGCGCATTAACGTCAGCAAGCCCCAGTTAATACCTGCCTCATAAGCGCCAAGGCTCGCCCCACCGCTTATTGCGAAGGACAGCTTCTGCCTTGATTCACTTGCAGCCTGAGTTTGGCCGACACCAAGTAGTAATAATAAAATGAAATAAAAAACAGGCCTGATCAGGAAGGTGCTCGCTGCGAATGTTTTCATTATTTTCTCTTATTATAAATGTGGAAGTTAAACTTGCGACACAGGCAACTGCTATAAATAACACAATCATGCTGATCATGGAATGATTGCGTTATATTCATTATGTCAAGTTATTTCACGCAAAGTCTATCAGTACAGGAGTTGTTGTTATAAATACGCAGAATGATGACACGAGTGCAGTCGTTTTTATTTAGTCTGCTGTTAGATTTTTTGACAACTGGTTTAACCGTGGTTAGTGGTTGGATAATTTGGGGATAGCCCCGATCAGATCGATGTAAAATTCTTATGCTGTGACTAGTGGAGACGGAAAAAAATCGGACGTTTGAAATCTTTCGGTAATGATTAAAGCAGACATTGCAGTTATTACTGAACAAAATCAGACCAGGCTGTAGGCCGATCTGTTCGACGCCTGCACTTCCTTTACTGTTTCATTTATGTATTTTTCTTAACTAGATTATTCTTTTCCAAAACCCTGTAAATATTCTTTCCGGTTTTAGCTAATTTTTGGATATCACGGAAGTTGGGTATATCACCGTTTTCAAGACGTCGCTCCCATTCATCGATTTCCATCTGTATATATTCCAAAAGTTTTTTCGGGCACCCACAACTGCAAGTCTCCGCGCAGAGTTCTTCTTCTCTTATATCAAACGGAAAGGTTTCTCTGATTTGCTGAATGATACTAGCCATTACAACATCGCTTTTAGGCTTCATATCAACCTCTACTGTAGATTAAATCAATATTGGTGACAAAACCGGGCTGTGCCTGCACAACTAATTTATTGCGTTCACTTAAAAATATGAAATTAATATCATTATATAAATACTTAGAACGAACAAATCAATAAAATCAGCCTCACTACTGTCCCTATTGATCTCAACA
>NZ_CDLKIE010000324.1:0-4904 GCF_975902315.1 Kaarinaea lacus
ACCTTCCCTACCTGGGCAACCTCAATGTTGTCGACGCAACAGATTTTACTCAACACACTATTTCAACGCATGACTTAGTAGACGCAACCACTTTACAGTCTTTCGAATACCATAGAACGTCAAATTCTTATTATAATTTTCAAAGTAAATATGTCGTATACATTGATAACAACAAACTGTGGAAACTCGACCTCAACAGTACATCAAACCTTGTACCTCGACCAGTTATAAACACTGATGTTAGCAACAATTGTATTAGAGAAAATTACAGCCATTTAGCGAGTTATCCGTTGAGCACCACAAATCCTGAGAAAGCAATGGTGCTTTACGAAACAAGCGGAAATGACGGTGACTGCTCTACTATCGCTGATAATCGCCATGTGATGATTCGCGTGGATCAACCGTCCAATACTGGGCCTGTAGATGTGACTGACAAAACTAATTTTGGAAGGATACAAGTTTTATTTAACCGTACGAATTCTGGAGCATCAGATATTTTGGTTGAAGAGTATAGTACTAATACTATATATCGGTATGATAGTAATTTTGAAAATCCCACCACGCTAATATCGGGCACAACAACAACGCGGCTGGTAGACACTGATTTTGTTAGTATCGACGGGGTCTTTATAGTAGTTGATGATGATCTTTACTGGTATGACGCAAACACGCACTCACTGAGTAGCAGCTTATTCACACACTCTAATGCCTGGAATATATTTACGCACTGTGATAATACACACTGCTACTTTACTGTCAAAGAAAATTCTACCGCGTACTCAATATACAGAATTAACGCCGATGGTAGTAGTTCTGCGGAGCCATTTGCACTTGACGCCTCAATCAGCTCAGCATTTCTATTAGGACCTATAACTGACAACTACATTTTTACCTACACCTATCTTTATGAACCACAATTAGGCGTACTGCAAACCACGGAGCTGCACAAAATTCCAAAAACAGGTGGTGAGCCAATACTAATAGATACCTCCGATGTAGGTTTGCACCTTAGGTATGCGAATGAATCTCATATTTACTATGAAAAACTTGATGAAATAATTGCAAATGGCGGAAATCAAACAAATACAGCGACTGCCATGGTCATTGACCAAAACGACGCCGTCGTACACCAATATCCCAACGCAATGTGGGTAGGAACTCAATTTACGCCACACTCTGAAAAGCTCAATGCTTCAAAATTACTACTATTAAGAAATATACAGGAATTGGGGAATTTTAGCGGCGCTGAATTACAGGTATTCGATCTTACTACCAATCAAGTTAATATTACCCTGGGCGCTCTTCCTGAAGGAGCAGAATTTGTTAGTGATATCTATGGTTTTAGCAACTCGGTGTTGGCTTTTATTTCATTCGATGAACCAAATGTATCTCCACTATCTTATAGTAATGATGTCTTTGCCCTGGATTTCACCAGGGAAAATTCCCTGACGCGAATTACTAATACACCAGATATTTCAGAGTCGCGTATATACTAATTTCACGAACCTGGATCAAGATGCCATATTACTCAAAATCGCATCCCGTACGGCATCCATAGTCGCATCGACGGTAACCATTGGTGTCGTACTTTGCTTGATGGCCGTATCCGGATCCTTTAGTCCATTGCCCGTTAAGGTACACACAATCTTGCTCCCTTCGGGAATCTTGCCGCTTTTAATATCACGCATAGCACCAGCCAGTGATGTTGCGGAAGCGGGTTCACAGAATACACCTTCCTTGTCAGCCAGCATTTTTTGCGCGGCCAGGATTTCTTCGTCAGTGAATTCATCAAACCAGCCGCCACTCTCGTTCTTGGCTGCCATCGCACCATCCCAGCTTTGTGGATTACCAATTCGAATAGCCGTCGCTACAGTTTCAGGATTTTCAACCGGGTGACCACGCAGAAACGGTGCGGCACCTGCTGCCTGGTAACCACACATCACAGGTGTCGACCCTGCAATGCCATCTTTATGATATTCTTTGTAACCCATCCAGTAAGCCGTAATATTGCCTGCGTTACCTACTGGCAAACAATGATAATCAGGTGCACCTTCCAGTTCTTCGACAATTTCAAAGGCAGCGGTTTTTTGGCCCTGGATACGAAACGGATTAATGGAATTCACAATGGTTACCGGTGCATGATCGGCAATTTCTTTTACGATACTCATACCATCGTCAAAGTTACCCTTGATTTGAATGACCACGGCACCATGCATCATGGCTTGTGCCAGTTTACCCATGGCAATCTTACCTTCCGGGATCAAAACAAACGCAGTGATACCAGCACGCGCCGCGTACGCCGCGGCTGCCGCAGAGGTATTACCGGTGGAAGCACAAATAATGGCTTTGCTATCCTCTTCCACGGCCTTGGTCACCGCCATGGTCATGCCTCGATCTTTAAAGGAACCGGTAGGATTCAATCCTTCAAACTTGACGTAAATATCTACGTTTTTGCCAAGCTCATTGGGAATGTTGTGTAAGCGAATCAAAGGAGTATTACCTTCCCCCAGGCTGATGATTCGAGTATCGTCGTGCACTGGTAAGCGGTCACGATATTTATCAATAAGCCCTGTGTAGCGTGGTCGAAATGGCATGTGTTTACCTCTGGATAATTCTTATGTGATTTGATTAGCGATACCGCGGCTTAGCGAGATAATTGCTCCATACGGATACGGGTTACTGAATTTTCTATCGTATCCAGTGCTTCAATATCCTCAATTGCCTGGTTCATGGCACCCTCAATAACATTACCAGTCAGCATAATAATCGTCGCGGTGCGTTCTTCTTCACTGAAACTGCCAGCTGGCTCTTTTTGAATCATGGCTTCGATACTGATATTACGCTTACCCAAAATATTCGTAACATCCGCCAACACGCCTGGCTTGTCAGCTGCCTGCATTTTTAAATAATAAGCGGTCGTTACCTCTTCCATGGACAGAATTGGTACATCACTCAATGCATCGGCCTGGAACGCCAGATGGGGTACGCGATTTTCCGGATCGGACGTTAACATGCGCACCACGTCAACGATATCTGCCACTACTGCCGATGCTGTCGCATCGGCACCGGCGCCCGCGCCGTAATACAATGTTGGACCAACGGCATCACCATTTACCAATACTGCGTTCATTACGCCATCAACGTTAGCAATGAGACGCTTCTCCGGGATCAGGGTTGGGTGCACGCGCATTTCAATACCATTGTCGGTACGTTTGGCTATACCCAAATGCTTTATGCGATAACCCAGTTGTTCGGCATACCCCACATCTTCGCGGGTAATTTTAGTGATACCTTCCGTATAGACCTTATCAAATTGCAGTGGTATTCCGAATGCAATCGATGCCAGAATACTCAGCTTGTGCGCGGCATCGATACCTTCCACATCGAAAGTAGGATCAGCTTCGGCATAACCCAGGCGCTGTGCTTCGGCTAATACATCTTCGAAGTTACTACCTTTGTCACGCATCTCGGTGAGAATAAAATTACCGGTACCATTAATGATACCCGCCAGCCATTCAATCTGGTTTCCCGCCAGCCCTTCACGCACTGCTTTGATGATAGGAATACCACCAGCCACTGCGGCCTCAAATGCCACCATCACACCTTTGGATTGCGCAGCAGAAAAAATTTCATTACCGTGCTTGGCAATCAATGCCTTGTTGGCGGTCACGACATGTTTCCCGTTGGCAATGGCACGCATGACCATTTCTCTCGCCAGGTTATCGCCGCCAATCAGTTCCACAATGATTTGCACATCGGGATCGTCAACCACCTGTTGTGGATCGGTGGTTAATTTAATATTGTCGGTATTGCAAATACGAGCCTTGTTTAAATCACGGGCAGCCGCGTGGGTAATTTCAATGCCGCGACCCGCACGACGAGTAATCTCTTCTGCATTACGCGATAAAACATTGACTGTGCCGCCACCGACGGTACCCAGTCCTAATAGTCCTACTTTTACTGGCTCCACTAAACTATCTCCTTAGCCCTTAATCGGACCATTTATAACCTTTTGTCCAACAATTTTTATTACGGTTTATAACCGTCTTTACGGAACATATCGCGAATACCGCGAACTGCTTGCCGCGTACGATGTTCGTTTTCTATCAAACCAAAGCGAACATAGTCGTCACCGTACTCCCCAAAACCAATGCCAGGGGACACCGCCACTTTGGCATCGTGTAATAATTTCTTGGCGAATTCCAATGAGCCCATGTGCTTGTAAAAATCCGGTATGGGCGCCCAGACAAACATGGTGGCCCTGGGCTTTTCTACCTGCCAACCGGCGGAATTCAATCCATCGCACAATACATTGCGCCGACTGCAGTACATATCACTGATCTGTTTTACACAGTCCTGCGGCCCTTCCAGGGCAGCGATCGCCGCCACCTGGATTGGAGTAAACATGCCATAGTCCAGGTAGGACTTGATCCTGGCCAGGGCATCCACCAGCAATTCATTGCCGCACATGAAACCCACGCGCCAGCCGGGCATATTATAGCTTTTTGACAAGGTATAAAACTCCACAGCCACTTCTTTTGCGCCGGGGACCTGCAAAATCGACGGCGGCTCATAGCCATCGAAAGTAATATCTGCATAGGCGATATCCTGGATGACCCAGATTTCGTTTTCCCGGGCAATGGCCACCACTTTTTCGAAGAATTCCAGGTCCACACATTGGGTGGTGGGATTACTGGGGAAATTCAACACCAGCATTTTTGGCTTGGGCCAGGAGTTTTTAATGGCTTTTTCCAGTTCCGCAAAAAAATCATCTCCTGGCTTGATGGGGACATGGCGAATATCCGCGCCTGCAATCACAAATCCATAGGGATGAATAGGATAGGACGGATTGGGGACCAATACGGCGTCGCCCGGCCCTACCGTGGCGAGCCACCGCCCGTCCG
>NZ_CDLKIE010000325.1:0-5355 GCF_975902315.1 Kaarinaea lacus
CCATACTGGCGAAACTAAATGTTAAAAACCGTACCGAAGCGGCATCCATTGCGCTTCAAGGCGGAATAATACGATAACTGGAGTGGCATAATACCAGACCGCCGGTACTAACGCGGCAAGTAATGCGCACGGCTATGCTGTGACCGGGAAAACGTGATTGTTTATTGAAGAACTCGGTATAGAACCAAATCTGCATTCTTCGCTTTACAAAACATTGCTTGTATACTGCACATATAGGCCGTCAGCTAATAGGCTCCGGTTGGTGTGAACTGACCCGAAAAATCCCACCCGGTTGAGCCAGATACCTTCCCCGACTTTGTTGAAAACGAAGACTCGAGATTTTCCAGTTTTCGGCGATACTCATCAGTAACCTTTTTGGCCTCACTGGGATTTCTTACTATTTTTGGCGTTAACATCACAATCAGTTCTGTCCGCGTAGTACTTGTCACTGTTTGGCCGAACAGCGCACCGAGCAACGGAATATCTTTTAGAAAGGGAACACCGCTCTTCGTATAAGCCTTGTTTTCTCTAATCAATCCACCCAGCACCAGTGTCTCACCGCTATTTACTGCCACCGAACTATTAATACTTCGTTGTAAAAACGACCGTTGCCCAGTTGCATCATCGATTTCACCTACATCCGTAACTTCCTGATTGACGCTTAGTGAAATCATACCGTCAGCGTTAATTCGAGGTGTCACCTCGAGCATCACCCCGGTGTCCTTGAATTGCACGGATGACGCCACCACATTGCCCTGTTGCGACACCAATGCAGTGGATACCGGTTGCTGATCCCCCACGCGTATCGTTGCCGTTTGATTGTTTCTCACCATTAAGCTGGGAGATGACAATACGTTAACTTTTCCATCGGACGCTAGCATGCGTAACATACCACGCAACATACCGGCTGCATCCAGTACCGTGTATGAAAACGTTGGTGAAAAGGCAAGATCTTCTCCCACTTGACCAAAGCCTTTGTATTTACCGTTGATATTATTCTTAAAAAACCATTGAACGCCATAGCTAAACTCTCCGGCAAGCCGTAAATCGATGATCGATGCTTCAACCAGAACTTGCAGTGGCGCTACGTCCAGTTTGGCGATAGCCGCTTCAATCTTGTGGTAATCGTTTGGACTGGCGAAAATTAACAGTGCATTCGTATCATGCGCCGCTATGATTCGAGTATCAATCCCGGACAGTTCCCCTTCATCTTCCTTTTCCGCTTTTACAGTAATTTCTTCTTGTTTTATTTTTTTTGCCTCTTTGTTAGTACTCTGCGACAAACCTTTATTAAGTGGTGGCGTGACGGCCATCATCGGTGTCAAATCAGGTGCGACAGTTGCCTCCTTACTGGTGATAACTTTTTTACCTGTATCATTCAGGGTAAATAATTCATTTAGGGTGGCCGCCAGTTCTTCAGCGTTGCCGTTTTTTACCTGGTACACGTAAAACTTCTTACCATCTCCTCCGCTAGGTCTGTCCAGTCGCTTCACCCAATCCTTCACTCGGTATAGATATGAAGGCTGAGTAGTGACTACAAGTATTGAATTGACCCTGTCTATAGACATTAATTGCAGCATACCGGACAGGGGACCGTCCTTGTTGATACCCAGTATCCGTTCCAGTTCCACTAGTAATGTTTCTGCGTCTGTATACTGAACTTCAACCAGACCCACCGATTTTCCACTTAACCAATCCACATCAAAGATGTTGACCAGCTCAATCATAGTGATAAGCTCGGGCGTGTTTCCGGCAAGAATTAACAAATTACGCTGCTCATCCACTCTTACCAGGCCTTCTTTTTTTGATACAGGCTCAAGAATCTTGCTCATCTCTTTTGCTGCGATAAACTCAAGCGGTACTATTTGATAACTGAATCCTTGCAGGGACGAGTGTCGGCCTATTCCCACATTTCCAACAATCAGCTTTGCTTCCGGTACAATTTCATACACACCATTTCTATACAAAAGTTTTGCGCCATGTAGTTTTAATATATTTTGCAGAGCTGTTAATACCAGCTCTTTTGACATCGGCTTGGTGGTTTGAACTGTTACCTGTCCTTTTATGCTGGGATCGATCACATAATTCTCTTTTAACACCTTTCCAAACACCACGCGGACAACCTGGGTAATATCTGCGTTTTCAAAATTAAGCGTTACCTTACCGCCGCGTGTATTCGCCTGCTGTCGTGAATCCCCCACTGGCTCGTTTACGAACACACCAGTCCCGGGAAACAGTTGCTCTTCTTTAACAGGCGCTGTCTTTACGGACTCTACCAGGTCTTCTTCTGCAGTGAATGCCTGAACTGCGGAACGTTGTTGTTCTACCAGCTCACTCGATTCAGTACTTATCAGATTACCTTTAGAATCCTCGACCTCCGTCGTTACACAGCCATTTATCCCTGTTAGTAGCAGGAACAGCATTACACATCGTTTTTGTTTTAGATACTTCATATATAAACGCTCTTTTTAAAGATTATCCTTACACAGCCATATTACTGTGTTTTACCAGGCTCTTCCCGCAACACTAACTCCATTTTTGTACCATTTTGATTTAACACCACGCTTTCTGGATTTATTTTCTGAACCTTCCAGTTTTTCACCGTATCCCCCCTTTCCAGCGCGTAGTACTTTCTTTCCGTGGTGTGCCAGACAAGTGCTGTTCTCGCTTTCCCCGTAATACTGACTCCATTGAGTTTCAGGGCATAATCCATAGGCTCTTTTACAACAGCTACCTGTACCAGGGGCTGTGGCTTGGGCGGTGGTTTGCGCGACGGAGAAAACAGTGGCCGGTCCGCTATTTCGCGGTACATAGGTAAAGAATGTACGCTGATTACGCCTTCCAGTATTGATGGGTAATCCACGCTATTTCCACCGTTTGCCGTATCATCCACCGTATCTACGCCTTGTATACGCAATTGTTCATAGTCATAGTTCAGCTCAGCCCAAACAATCAGACTGGCTGCTATAATTGCTGCCAATTGTACATAGCTCAGTAATCCCACCGTTTTAAACGCTGTTATAAATCTCATAGCTTGTTCTTCATCTGGGCTGTTATTGTGCAACGGACCTCTAACAAATTCTGTTGCTGGTCATTCGCTACATTCAAGCGCCGCCCCTGGCGCATGCGATTAATGGACACGTCGTCAATTACCACCAGTGGGCTGCCACCCTCGAGCATGTAAAATATTTCATACAGCGACTCAATCGTGGCCTTCATGCTTACTTTAATCGCCACTAACTGGTTGTCTATGGCACTGCTCTTGTCATTCATTTTCACTGAATTCGCCGGCAAGGATACCTGGGTGCTGACTAGCTGCCCTCCTTTTGCCTGCACAACCTTCTTCACTCTTTGCTGCAACAACGCCGATGCCAAGGTAACGGTTTTTGCTTTAATAAAATATTGGCTGCTGGCATTGTTATTTTTGACTGCCATCAATTGCCGCTGAAACTTGTCCTTCTGCCCAATCAATGCATTAAAGCGTGCAATCTTCCCCCCCAATGAGACGATTTCTGCGCGATAGTTATCGACGAGTTCGCGATAGGGATTGATAGCAAATACATAACTGCCAAGCAGCAAGAAGACTAACAATGTAACCGCCGCAAGGCGCCGGCCAATTAACGGATAGTCAATTAACACGGGTTTGCCCCTTAACAATTTCCGCCATAATATTGAAACGTTCTGACGTTCCATCCCGATTCTGTAGAACGGGCGATTCAAATTTCGCCTTTGCAAAATACTCCGATGATTCCAATAGCTTGATCAACTCCGATGCCGATATGGATTGACCCTGGATCGTTATACGACCATCTTTCATTGCAAAATTTTCAACCCAGGTATCATCCGGTAACACCGTAGTGAGCTCCAGCATGACATCAACGACATTGCTGGCAGTTACTTTGTTCTCCTTCAGCGCTTCCAGTTTTTTTATGTATAAATTGATATCACTCCTGGTTTTATTAATAACATCTACTTCCTTTCGAGCCACACGCAATTGTTCGCGCAAATCGCTAACGACGGCTTCCATTTTTATGATCGGCACTATTAATACCGTTAGCGTAAGAGCAATTAATACGAAGCTCATGGCCATCTGTAGCTTGCTGCTGTTTTTTTCTGAACTGAGTGGAACATCATGATCGAGGCGAATTTTAACCGCGTTACTCAGCGGATCAGCCAGCTTCAGATTTGCACCAGTCACGATTTGTGCTTGGTTTAGACCGATTGGCTGCAACGCATCAAGTAAATCATTCACCAAGGATTTGGCCACAGCATAGATGGCGACATTGACTAACTCGTCTGATGCGCTTGTATTTTCAAACACATAGTCATAGTAAGCCTGATCTGATTTAAATGGGGTATGCCGGTCCAGTTCGTATTTCAGAACGTTGTCAAGATTATTAACCGCGACCTTGGGCAATACGATATCTTTGCGCACCACCCGGTTCTCCGGCAGCGTAATAACCGGCCGCAAATGAATCCCCGTTTCCTGAAACCAGTTCTTTAAACCACTCTCGATGTTTTCTATTTCGCCATTGTGAACCGTCATCGCACCGATATAGTCACACCCTTTGTCATACAAATGGTATACCTCTATTTGCGATTGCTGATATTGCATGACCACAGTGGGCTGTTGTTTCCTGTTGAGAAACGACAGGCATTTTTGTGGCACCAGGAACGACAGCTCGCTCACCCACCAGTGAACAAATCCCCGCGCACTTGCACGCGTACCTTTTAAGTTAAAGAATGGTTTTTTTTCTATTGTTTTACTGGCCATAGCACGCGAAATCCCCCATTCCTGCTCTACATACTTCTGTGATTGGCTCCCAATTCAGGATTTTGTAACCACTGCCATTTCCGGGATTGATACTCACCGTAGCCACAATGCCGGACCGACTACCGGCTACAGTTTCGGCAACTGAGGATATACTATATATAGTACCCGAATAACTATTCCCTGCTGCCGTTTTGTTGTTACTTGTGTCGCGCTGGGCAAACTGGCGCTGCGCTGCACTGAGATCCCCCTGGTGCATTGCTGCCAATACGGGTAGAGGCGCAAGCTCCACATTAACTGAGGGGCTGCCAGAATATACGGTTAACACATTCTTTACCGCATTAAATACTTCTTGCGTCATACCCAACACCAGTCGTAATTCATCTATGGAGGCAAGCGGACCGTCCTTTGCACCATAGCTCAATCCTTGACGGAAATACTCTGCGTCTTCCGCACCAAGTTCATTGCGTAAACTATCCGTATCCCGCCAATCCAGAACAGCGCCAACCAGGGATTGCCTGGCTTCGAGAGACAAGTTCAATGTGCTGAACAAACCATTGAGCAAATCTGCAGAGGCGTAGTTC
>NZ_CDLKIE010000326.1:0-25903 GCF_975902315.1 Kaarinaea lacus
GTTACGGGAATTACAAAATCGGTATTGATTTGCTCGGAGTCGCTCCAGTGAGAAAGGGAGGCGACAATTTCCTTTTTCTCTTTTTTTATGCGTTCCAGGTCTTTTTTGTAGGGATTGACCTTGCGCTTATTTTTTATGGTGATGTGCTGGGATTTGTACTTCTTGTCTTTAACTTCAAAGTCGATGATGTGTTTTTTGGGATTGGTTTCAACCACCAGTTGGTGTTTGCCTTTCTCGGCATTCAGGTCAATACCTGTAATTGCAAGCCATTGCGTATCCTGTTCTGGATTGGGCGCCACCATCACCCGCTTGTCATTGTAGGTTACGACCGGCGCGGTTGGTGATTCGATATCCAGGGGAACAACAGCGATGCCTCCCGGTACCGGGTTGGCTTTGGGAAGTTTTGTTGCCAGCGCGGGTAGTGCTGCCAGGATCAGGAACAGGGTAATTAATAATCGCATGATTTTTTTCATATAGGGATGAGACTGGGACATATGGAATTTGTTGCAGGATATTTGCCAGTTTTACGAATCCTGGGTATCTGTAACCGTGGATATCACTTTGCCGTACTGTAACTGGGTTGCCAATTGTTCTCCTGTTTTCAATTGCTTAGCATCACGCACGATGGAGTTGTCATCCTTTCTGCGAACGATAGCGTATCCCCGGCCTAAAGTGGCCAGCGGACTGACGGCCTCCAGTGCCCTGGATAGTGCGGCAATCTGATGTTTACTGGACGCTAATTTATTCGACATGGCAGTTCGCATGCGTTGGCTTATTGCCTGTTGGGTGAGCGATAAATTTTCCAGGCGGTGAGCGGGGCTGCGTTGCTCCAGTCGTGCCCTAAGTCCGGATAGCTGGGCCACCGCGGAGTGTCGGCGAATCTGATAAGTATGAATTAACCGTTGCTCCAGTTCGTCCAGCCGCTGGGCAATGCGCTGAATCCTTTGCTTAGGATGCTGGATGCGTTTGCTGAGCCAGCTCAGTTTTTGCTGTGCCTGGAGCAAATACTGGTTGGTTAGCTTGATCAACTGGTTCTCTGTACGATTGATTGCGCTCAGCCATTCACCGCGATCGGGGCTTACCAGTTCTGCCGCTGCTGACGGGGTGGGGGCTCGAACATCCGCGACAAAATCGGCGATAGTAAAATCGATTTCATGTCCGACACCGCAAACAATGGGAATAGTGCAATCAAAAACCGCGCGTGCGACGCCTTCATCGTTAAAGGCCCACAAATCTTCCAGTGAGCCACCACCTCGGGTCAGTATCAGCACATCACATTCTTTGCGCCGACAGGCCTTTTTAATCATGCGCACTATTTGTGGCGGTGCATCATCGCCCTGAACAGGCACAGGGTAGATAAGTACCGGTATGCCGGGAAAGCGTCGTTTTAAAACGCTGACCACATCGCGAACCGCTGCGCCACTGGGTGAAGTGACGATACCGATTCGCGATGGAAAGGCGGGAAGGTCCTGTTTATGTTCGGCGGCGAACAAACCTTCTTCGGCAAGTCTGGTCTTAAGCTCCTCGAATTTGCGTTGCAGAATGCCGGCACCGGCTTCTTCCATATGATCCACGATGAGTTGAAAATCGCCGCGGGCTTCATACAGGCTCACGCTTGCGCGCACCAGGACCTGGGTGCCGTTTTCAGGTTTGAATTTCAGCAAGCGGTTGCTCATGCGGAACATGGCGCAACGAACCTGGGCTGTTTCGTCTTTCAGGCTAAAATAGATATGTCCGGAAGCAGGGCGGGCCAGGTTGGAAATTTCGCCCTGTACCCACACCGATGGGAAATTCCCTTCTATGAGTGCACGGACTTCACTGTTCAGTGCTGAAACACTATAGATATCACTGATACTCACACCGCGCAGGGTGTTGGGTGGGTGTTCGTCGAAGGACATTTACGCTCGGTCGTACGGATTACGTGTTTATAAAAAGAAAAAGCAGGTCGCTTGCGCTCCCTGCTTTTTCGATTTTACATTTTTGAGGTGTGCTGCTTTAGAACAACCAGGGGCCTGCTTTTTCCTGTGCTTTAGCTTGCTCGTAACCCATTTCACCCTGGAACTTGGCTTTTTTCGCCAGCTTAAGTGCAGTTTTGTCGTCGCCTTTCGCAGCGGCAGCTTTGGCTTTCTTTAAGATTTTGCTGTTAGCATCACGCCATTCGCCACCCGCTGAAGCTGATTTTTTGATCGCTTCTTCAGCTTCTTTGATGGCTGCAGCAACTTCCGGGCTGGCTTCGCCACCAGCAGCTGCTTTCTCACCGCTAGGCTGGTCTGAGAATGTGCTACATCCACCTAAAATAAACAAAGTAGCAACCACAATAGCTAGTTTCTTCATCAAATCTCCTCCACTGATGTATTTAATTTTTCTGAATCAAGCGATTGGCCCAGTTCAGGATTTACCTGGAAATGTAGACCAAATAGCTTAGGGAATCTATAGTTAGCGACCCCGATAAACGTACAGGTTTACCCGGTGAACGTCAATCTTTATAATGCCGGCACGATGAATTTACAGCCCAAATAGAGAATTCCAATATGCGAATTGTTCAAGAAGCGCTCACTTTTGACGACGTCCTGCTACTTCCGGCTCACTCCAATGTGCTGCCAAAAGAAGTACAGCTTAAGACAAAAATCACCCGAAATATCGATTTGAACATACCGCTGGTATCGGCCGCTATGGATACCGTCACAGAAGCGCGATTAGCCATCAGTATGGCGCAGGAAGGCGGATTGGGCATTGTTCACAAAAATATGACCCCGAAAAAGCAGGCCTACCAGGTGCGGGCGGTGAAAAAATTCGAAAGCGGGGTGATAAAAGAACCCATTACCGTCACTCCCGAGACCAGTATTGAGGAAGTGTTGCAATTGACGCGGGCACGGAATATATCCGGTGTGCCCGTGGTTAAAGGTGAAGAACTTGTCGGTATTGTAACCGGCCGTGATTTACGCTTTGAAACACGTTACACCAGTCCGGTTTCCAACATCATGACACCGAAAGAAAAGCTGGTAACTGTGAAAGAGGGTGCGGAGAAAGAAGAGATTCTTAAGTTGCTCCACGAACACCGCATTGAAAAGCTGCTGGTGGTGGATGACAAGTTTCAATTGCGTGGTTTGGTTACGGTTAAAGATATTCAGAAAGCCCAGGAGTTTCCTAATGCCTGCAAAGATGATCAGGGTCGTCTACGCGTAGGTGCAGCCGTTGGAGTCGGTGAAGGTACTGAACAACGGGTGGAAGCGTTAGTGGGAGCCGGCGTTGATGTTATCGTTGTTGACACCGCGCACGGACATTCCCAGGGTGTCCTGGACCGGGTCGCCTGGGTGAAAAAGCATTATCCCCAGGTGGATGTTATCGGAGGCAATATTGCAACGGCAGATGCCGCGAGGGCCCTGGCAGATGCAGGCGCTGATGCGGTTAAAGTGGGAATCGGCCCAGGTTCTATTTGTACTACGCGTATCGTTGCTGGTGTTGGTGTTCCTCAAATCACGGCAATTTCAAATGTCGCAGAAGCCCTGAAAGATTTAGGTATTCCAGTGATTGCGGATGGCGGAATACGCTATTCTGGTGATGTTGCCAAAGCCATCGTAGCTGGCGGTTATTGTGTGATGCTGGGAAGCATGTTTGCCGGTACCGAAGAAGCGCCGGGCGAAGTGGAGTTATTTCAGGGTCGTTCTTACAAGTCATACCGCGGTATGGGCTCCCTGGGCGCCATGTCTGGTCAAAATGGTTCGAGTGACCGTTATTTTCAGGAAGACAGTAACAAGGAAAAACTGGTCCCGGAAGGTATCGAAGGGCGGGTTCCTTTCAAAGGTCCCCTGCAGCCAGTGATTCATCAAATGCTCGGTGGTTTACGCTCCAGCATGGGGTACACGGGATGTGCCACTATTGATGATATGCGAACCAAACCTGAGTTTATTCGTGTAACAGCAGCCGGTATGAGTGAAAGTCACGTGCATGATGTACAGATTACCAAAGAGGCACCTAATTACCGGGTATAAAATTTTTACCAGTTTTTTGAAAACGAGTGCAGATTTAAATTATTAGCAGCTTTAATAGCTGCTAATTTTTTCCAACACCATAAATAAGTAACAGTTTCTTAATCAGGGATAATATCTTGAACGCAGCCGCAGATATCCATGCCGACCGAATTTTAATTCTCGATTTCGGTTCTCAATATACCCAGTTAATTGCGCGTCGGATTCGTGAAATTGGTGTTTATTGCGAAATCTATGCTTATGATGCAGCTGAAGATGCAATCGCAACATTTAAACCTAAAGGCATTATTCTTTCTGGTGGTCCTGAGTCTGTGAATGTGTCTGATCCGCCACGTGCACCTGAAGTAGTGTTTTCATTAAAAGTGCCTTTACTGGGTATTTGTTATGGCATGCAAACCATGGCAGTACAGTTGGGTGGTAAAGTGCATAGTGAAGGTCATAGCGAATTCGGTTATGCCAAGGTGCGCGCTCATGGTCATTCCCAGTTGCTCAACAATATAGAAGATGAAATCAGCTCCGAAGGTTATGGTTTGCTGGATGTATGGATGAGCCATGGTGATCGTGTGGAAGAAATGCCAGCGGGATTTTTCAAGATTGCCAGTAGTGACAATGCACCGCTTGCAGGCATGGCCGATGAGCAGCTACATTATTATGGCGTGCAGTTTCATCCTGAAGTTACTCACACCCTGCAGGGTAAACGAATTTTGCAGCGCTTTGTCTGTGATATTTGTGGCTGTGATACCTTATGGAAGCCGACCAGCATTGTCGAAGACAGTGTGCTACGGGTGCAGGAGCAGGTTGGTAAGGATGAGGTGATACTGGGGTTATCCGGTGGTGTGGATTCATCGGTAGTAGCAGCATTACTGCATAAAGCCATTGGCGATCAACTTACCTGTGTGTTTGTCGATAATGGTTTGTTACGTCTTAATGAAGGCGACCAGGTCATGGCAACCTTTGCCCAGCATATGGGTGTTAAGGTGATTCGCGTCAATGCCGAGCAGCGCTTTCTGTCAGCCCTGGAAGGGATTAGTGATCCGGAACAAAAACGCAAAATCATTGGCAACTTGTTCATCGAGGTTTTTGAAGAAGAGGCCGCCAAGTTTAAAAATGCCAGCTGGCTGGCGCAGGGTACTATTTACCCGGATGTTATCGAGTCAGCCGGTTCCGCAACCGGGAAAGCGCACGTCATTAAATCTCATCATAATGTGGGTGGCTTGCCCGAAGATATGACACTAAAACTGGTGGAGCCATTACGCGAGTTATTTAAGGATGAAGTGCGTGCCATTGGTGAAGAACTGGGTCTGGCCCATGAGTTGGTATATCGCCATCCCTTTCCGGGACCAGGGCTTGGGGTACGTATACTGGGTGAAGTGCGCAAAGAATATGCTGACATACTTCGCCAGGCTGACCACATTTATATTGAGGAACTTCACAATCACAATTTATACCACGAGGTCAGTCAGGCCTTTGCCGTTTTCCTGCCGGTCAAGTCAGTGGGTGTAACCGGTGATGGGCGCGCATACGAATATGTCGTTGCCTTGCGCGCTGTAGAGACAGTGGATTTTATGACGGCACATGCAGCCCGCTTACCCTGGGAGTTACTTGAAACGGTGTCGCGGCGTATTATCAATGAAGTAAAAGGCATATCACGCGTATCTTATGATATCTCTAGCAAACCACCTGCCACTATCGAGTGGGAATAACCCTATCTAAGCTGGTTAGTCACATGTCTGAAGTAGATTTGCACTGGATGCGCCATGCCATTGAACTGGCGAGGCGTGGCCAGGCTGAAGGTGAAGTGCCCGTAGGGGCGGTAATTGTTAAAGATAACCTGGTCGTTGGTGAAGGCTGGAACCAGCCCATTGGTTTACATGACCCATCCGCCCATGCTGAAATGCTTGCCTTGCGTGAGGCAGGTAAAAGCTTATCTAATTATCGCTTACTCGATACTACCTTGTATGTCACACTCGAGCCTTGTGTGATGTGTGCCGGTGCAATTATTCATGCGCGGGTGGGGCGTGTGGTATATGGAGCCAATGATCCCAAAGCGGGTGCAGCGGGTAGTATTGTTGATATCTTTTCTAATCCAAAACTCAATCATCACGTAAGTGTAGAAGGTGGCATGTTAGCTGCAGAATGTGGTGATCTGCTCAGTCAATTTTTCAAGGCCAGGCGCAAGTCATGTTGAATATCCCCAGAATTATTTATCCAGGTGTTTTGTTCTTGTTGATTGTCTTATTGGTTTGGGGGTGTGGTAAACAACCTGAACCAACTCCCTCTATCGATACGGCATCAGCAAAATCCTCCGCAAAATCTATAGTAGATAAGCAGGACGTTATCCAATGGCCTGACAACATTGAACCTGCCCATGTGGATATGGAACTCAAACAAATCTCTCAGCGTACCTATTACGTGGAAGGGCCGCCGGGTACTCCTACCGACAACGAAGGTTTTATGTCTAATGCCGGGGCCGTTGTTACCAGTGAAGGTGTAGTGGTCTTTGATTCCCTGGGTACGCCATCATTGGGCTATAAACTTTATCATCTTATCAGGCAAGTGACAGACAAACCTGTCGTGAAAGTTGTGTTAAGCCATTATCATGCGGATCACATTTATGGACTACAGGTATTCAAGGAAATGGGTGCAGAGATTATCGCGCCCGCCGGAGCCGAAGATTATTTGAAATCTGATGCAGCAGAAGGACGCCTGCGGCAGCGCAGGGAGACCCTGTTTCCCTGGATTGATGAAAACACCTACCTTGTTACGCCCGACAGGTATATCAGCGAAGATACTGTGTTAACTGTGGGTGATGTTACGCTAACATTGACCGTATTAGGTTCTACGCATTCCAATGGTGATTTGATGATGAAAGTAGAACCGGACAATGTATTGTTTTCCGGTGATTTGATATTCGAGGGGCGCATTCCATTTGTCGCCGGTTCAACACCTGAGCTCTGGCTGCAACAGTTGTCAGAAGTAGATACAATAAAACTGAATGCGATCGTGCCCGGGCATGGAGCTGTGTCCAGAAACCCGGATAAAGCTTTGCAGTTTACCCGAGGTTATCTTGAATACCTGAACCATACGATGGGTGAGGCCGTGGAAAACCTGGCAAGCTTTGACGAAGCTTATGGTCAAACAGACTGGTCGCAATATGAAAAACTGCCGGCATTTGTTGCCAATCGCATGAACGCCTATTTTATTTATCTGCGTCTGGAAGCAAGTTCCATGGAATAAAAGGATCTGCTTGCACGGCTTAAGCTTAAAATTAACTGCAAGGGTTTCGCGCAATTTTCTGATTGTTTAATTTCTTAACGCAACACGCTCCATTTGGCGGACAAAGCGACTGATGATTTCCTGAGAACCGCTACTAAGGTCTTTGAAGCATCCGCCGACACGAATGGAACCAGGTGACGTGGATTCAATATGCCGAACATCGACGGTAAAGTTGATATTTTCCCTGGTGGATAATTGCATCTGACAGCGTATCAGTTGATCGCCGGGTTTGATGACGTGAGGTGTTTTAAACACGATACAGATTCCATTCATGGAGACATCATATGCATGACCCCGCAGGATTTTCTTCAATGGTTCATGCTCCGCAGTTACCTGAACAAAGTGCGGTGCATTAATAGGGATGCGAAATTCAGACCGTCTTTGGGTATACGAGACTGTTTCGGGAAGGTGGCAAATATATGATGAAAATTGTTTGGATTTTTCTGATCCAATCAGATATGTCTCAAAAGATAGCTTGGAACCTCGCACTTGAGTATGCGCAATAAGCCTTCCGTATTGTTGGAGCAGCTTGTGGCCATCCTGGGGAAGAATTTCATCAAGCGTAAATTCCATTTTGCTTTCGTCAACTGCCAATACACTGCTGGTATACGTTTGCTTACTTTCCGGCAGGCTAATTTTCAGAACTGTGCGTTCCTGTTTTAATATATGAAACAGTTCGATAATTTTTTGAGTGTGACTGAAATTTTCGTCAGCTATCTGGTCCGTATCCGGATTGAGAAAAGGAATGAACTGTTTTAAGGAAAATGCCATGGCGATTAACGCGCGTCATTGATTCCATCAATCTTAAAACGGATGACTGCTAACTCAGGCGTTGTCATTGCAGCCTTCATTTGCGGTTTTGGCTTTTTGCATGCAATTCAGGTACTCTTCAGAATTTTTTTCGTGTTTTTCTTCACATTGGTTGTAGGCTTGCAGCAAGTTGTAGTTGCACTCCAGTTTCTTTTCCATGGCTTTAACGGCTTCTTTCTGTTTATCAAGAGCTTCCTGTTTCTGTTCAAGTTCAAGTTCAAGGTTTTCCAGCCGTTTTTTATCTTTGGCAAGGGTGTCCGCAATTACGGTATTACTGGCGATTGCAAACAGTAGGGGGAGGATATATTTCATCATAAGTCTTCTCACTTTTGAGTCCGTTAAATTGATACAGGTTTAATCCATATTTCCTTGGTGCTTGATAGTAGCGAATATAAAAATTTTTAACCGTTATTGATATCGACAGCATCTATCGATTCTTAAGCAATTGTAAGCTATCGAATTTCGGCAAATTACTACAATAATCTGGTTTAAGTAAAAGATAATCTGGTGGACTGTTAATCAATTGACATGCAGTATAAACATAGATGTTATACCACTTACCGTTAACTCTATTGTATAGTAAATTCTATAAAGAAAAACAACAGGATACCATTATTTTGCTGTCTGGAATTTCAACAGTTCGAAAAAGTTTCACGACAATTTTACTCATCCCCTGCGTGATAATTAGTTATCTTTATAGCCAATTCGCGATGGCGGAGGATTCTGCTGCCGAGTTTATCGAGTTTGACGATCAACCGCTGGAGCAGGAACTGGTACTGCCAGACTGGTTTAAGTTGAGTTTCCTGGAGCTGAAAGCTGACCTGGCTGATGCTAAAGCAGCCGGCAAATGGGGTGTGTTGTTATATTTCGGTCGCAAGGATTGTCCTTACTGTAAGGTTCACCTGTCAAAGAACTGGTCTGATCGCGGGATTGTTGCCTATACCCAGGAGCACTTTGATGTCATCGCTATTGATGTTCGTGGTGACCGGTCAGTGACAGATTATAAAGGTAAAGTCTATAAGTCAGAGAAAGCTTATTCTGCCAAATTGCGTACCAATTTTACGCCTTCCTTTTTATTCGTTGATGTACATGGAAATGAAGTGTTGCGTTTGACTGGCTATCACCCACCATATCAGTTTCGCGCAGTACTGGAATTTATTGCCGACAAGCATTACCTGTATGAGTCCCTACGGGCATACATTGCGCGTGGCGAAACTATTGCGGGTCTGGAAGAGAGTGAGCTCAATGACCATGATATCTTCAGCGAACCACCATTTGCCATGGGACGTAATCAAATTCCGGCAAAAATGCCCCTTGCGGTGTTTTTTGAGCAGCCCACATGTCATGCATGTAATGTTTTACATGCCGGGCCGCTGAATAATAAAAAAATAATCAGCAAGTTTAAGCAAATGGAAGTTGTGCAGCTGGATCGAAATTCTGAGACTCCGGTTATTACGCCAGGCGGTGAAAAACTTACTGCCAGGAAGTGGGCAGAGCAATTAGGGTTGTACTATTCACCAACGATTATATTTTTTGATGAAGCAGGCAAAGAGATACTTCGGGTGGATTCAGTTATCCGCTTTTACCGCTTAAATGGTGTGCTGGATTACATCTTGAGTAAAGGTTATGAGGAATATGAAACCTTCCAGCTGTGGCGGCATCAATACCGGCGTTAACCAAAATCACAGGAATTTTGACAATCTATGGCCGGATCATCCAGAAAAGTTATTTTCGCAGCGTTAGCGGGGAATACACTGATTGCGATTACCAAATTTGTTGCTGCCGGCATTAGTGGTAGCTCGGCGATGCTATCTGAAGGTATACATTCGCTGGTTGACACGGGAAATCAGGGATTGCTTTTATATGGATTGCATCGCGCAAAGCGCCCAGCTGACAGTGCTTTTCCCTTTGGCTATGGTAAGGAAATATATTTCTGGTCTTTTGTTGTTGCGATTTTAATCTTTGCCTTAGGAGCGGGTATTTCCATGTACGAGGGAATACATCGCTTGATGGAGCCTAAGATCCTGGGTGATCCAACCATCAATTATATTGTACTGGGTTTGGCAATGTTGTTTGAAGGGGTTGCCTGGTATTTAGCGTTTAAAGAGTTTTCCAGAGTTAAAGGGCCAATCGGTTACATTGAAGCAGTGCAAAAAGGAAAAGATCCAACATTGTTTGTGGTGCTGTTTGAAGATTCTGCGGCGATGTTGGGTTTACTGGTTGCGCTGATAGGTGTTGCGTTGGGCGATATTACCGGAAATCCCATGTATGATGCCATGGCATCAATAACGATCGGTTTATTACTGGGCGCAACTGCAATCTGGCTGGCCTATGAAACCAAAGGTTTGTTAATTGGAGAAAGTGCCAATAAGCGCGTTGTGAAGAGCATTCGTGAACTGGTTAATAAAAGTAACTATGTGGAGCATGTGAACGAAATATTAACAATGCATATGGGGCCTGAATACATACTAGCCAATATTAGTATTGATTTTATTGACGATGCTACAGCTGATCAAGTTGAAGACAGCATAGAAGATATGGATCAACAAATTAAACGGTTATTTCCTTCTGTAAAACGAGTATTTATTGAAATAGAAAAACGGAAAAATAAACAAACAGAATAGGCTGATAAGTTATGTGTGTACATAACGAAACGTGAGATTGATTCTCGGCTGTTTAGGACTCCTGCTTTTAGGGACACAGTGTTGCCAGTGATGCTGGAAAGAGCCCGACATAGTAAGCAGGCTACCCGAGGGGAGCGTTAATTTATGTTGTTCTTTGCCTGTTCTGTGTTTGATTTTGAATATTCTTTCTTCGCCCAGGCTAAGTGATGCTATAAAAGGTTCGCTGCCCAGCTCTTTTTCATTATCGGAATGCCATCCCATTGAATCATTTTCACTACGATATAGATTTCCCAGTACGCTATTGAACGGATGTTGGCTGACTGCTTCTATTTTGTGTTTAATATCAGTTAGCGATTTAGTCCATGGAAGGGGAATGTGTTTAATCCCCGAATATTGATAAATAGCGGATTTGTCGCCATACCAGCAAACCAGCCGAGGAACGAGAATGGGTTTGCCAAACATCTTAATAGTTTCCTCGGTCCAGTCGAGATCATCCAGTAAAATATCAAACCAGTAGCTGGCTTCTTCGGTGGCGAAGAAGTCAGGATAAAAGCATAACTTCCCGTCGTGTGTGATTATAGTTTCCATGGCGATATGCAGATGTCTCAATGCGAATTGACAAATTCCAGATTGGTATAAGCACCAATCGATGCTTAATAGATATCACAGAATCATCAAATATTGGAGTAAATATTCTGGCTTTGATTTACAGGAACAACTGGTTCATGGAATGATTTTGTTGAGTGCTGTGAGTTGCTTCTGTGATAGCGCCACGATAAATGGCGCAGTGAATTGAACTGTTTTTGTTATAAGAATTGACCGGATAGAAAGTGTGTTCAGTTGGAAGTCGTATTTTTAATGCAATAAATACCACAGTCGATCAACAAGGCCTGCGCGCGTCAAGCTTGCAGACCTTGTCGATTTGCGAATGGTTTTAATGGCTAGCGTAGGTACTTGAAGATCAGTGGAACTGAAATTCTGTTGTGTCCTACTGGTTAGTTAGCATGTGATCAATTTCGGATTCAGCACATAGCCAGTCCGCATTGGGATCACCGCCAGAAAAACCTCTTTTTTCTGCCATGAAATAGGCTGCTTCTGCAATCATACTAACGCGTTGCTCGGGAGTTATAAAATTACTGGTTGTAGTTTTGGTTTTGCCAAGCGTTGGTTTTTTTGTTTTTGCGGTACGTTTGCTGGTAGCTGTAGTTTGTGCTGTGGGCATGCGAATAACCTCCTGGTTGAAGTATTATATGCTGCCGATAGATTCGGCAGATTACTATGTATTACTTTGAAAGATGTCAGGTTGCAAACTACTCCTTATACAAATTGTGCGAGCGCAACTAGCTAGCGCCAGGTTATTCATCATGAATATCCCTGGTAAGAACCTTTATATAATTCCTTTGATAACTTCTTAGTAGAATTTTGTGATTTTGCTGCGCGGCTTCTTTGGGAAAAGCACGACAGGTCAATAGATTTAGTGTAGTACGCTTCTGGAAATTGAAAAGTGAAATTTTTGTGACAAAGAATAACGTTGTTTTATAAATATTCGCGCAATGATAACCCGGCAAGTTTGAATGAGTCAGCAACGAGTTCGGTACCAGGGTATCTGCGTCGGTCGAACCAATTAATGAACCCGTTATGAGCAGTACTTGAAAGAGGTATATGAGTTTGGCGCAGAAAATGTCAGGGCGAGAAGAGGGAAGCTATTCAATTTTTGACTGTAATCCTGAAACTAACGATCCTAAAGGAGGCTTTGTCGGGGTCTCCTTTAGGACATTGTCGTTTGACGTCAGAACGAGTGTGTTAGTGTTATCAGGTTGTTAGGCTTAATTCGGCTTAGTTAGGCTTAGTTAGGTCTGGAAAGGCTTGATTAGGTGATTACATTCCACCACCCATACCGCCACCGCCCATACCCATACCACCACCCATACCACCGCCCATACCGCCACCACCCATGCCGCCGCCCATACCGCCGCCGGCCATACCACCACCCATTCCTCCGCCCATTCCACCGCCACCCATGCCCATGGTATTACCCTCCATTTTGCTGTTGCGGTTAAACGAAAGAAAGTATGTGGTTCTTTTCAATCCATGAAAATTACTACTCCTTCTATAATAATATTAGTAGATTCTCATAAAAAATCAAGATAATTTCTATAAAAAATAATAACTTACAAGTTTTATAAATTATTAATTCAATCAGGTTTTGCAGAATTTGTGTGCAGAAAGGCGCACTGTAGGAATAAGGGTGGAGATAAAAAACGAATGTGATGTTGTAGTAGCGGGGTTACACCGTACCATGTTTTGTTTCTATGCTAATGCCCAGTTCTTTCAACATACCAGTGGGGAGTATGCCACCCGCACTAATGATAACTGCGTCATTGTCGGCCTCAATCATTTTCCCGCTATGATCAATAACAACGCGATCCTGTAATATTTCCTTGACGTTGGATTTGAGTAGAACGGCCAGGTTGCCCTGTTTTTCTGCGTTGGCAACCCGCTGGCGGTTTTTCTCCTTGGCACGGGTGAATGCACCACTGCGGTAAGACAGGATCACCTGGGTGCCTGGTTCTTCAGCGATACTGGCCGCTGCCTCCAGCGCACTATCACCACCACCTACGACCAGCACTTTTTGATTACGGTATTGTTCGGGATCTGCCAGTCGGTATACCACCTTGGTGAGTTGTTCGCCAGGTACATTCAATTTACGGGGTGTTCCGCGTCTGCCGATAGTGAGCAGGATGTTTTTTGTGCGATAGGTGTTTTTCGTTGTAGTAACTTCAAATCCCGTCTGGGTGCGCATGATGCTTTCCATGCGTTCTTTAAAGTTGATGCGAATGCCGGTCTTAGTGGCGACCTTATGCCAGAAACCGAGCAATTCTTCTTTAGAAATCTCAGTAAATTGTACTTTACCCACGATCGGCAGTTCGGCGGGTTGAGTCATTACCAGTTTGCCTCTGGGGAAGTGAGAGACAGTGCCTCCCAAGGATTCCTGTTCCAGGGTCACATAGCGCAGCTTGTTTACATGTGCCCCCAGCGTGGCTGAGAATCCGGCGGGACCAGCACCTACAATTACCAAATCAAGGTCGCTACCCTGTCCGAGGCCGGGCTTTTGCATAATGGATTCCATTGCCTGGCGACCTTGTTCTATGGCATTACGAATTAGCCCCATACCACCCAGTTCTCCGGCGATAAATATTCCTGCCACATTGGTTTCAAAATTCTCGTTAACATAAGGAATGTCAACGCCGCGTTTTTCTGTGCCAAATACCAGGGTGATCGCTTCGACGGGGCAGGCTTCTGCACAGGCACCGTGCCCAATGCAATCGGTAGGATTAATTAAGGCCGCTTTTTCATCGATGATGCCAATTACGTCACCTTCCGGGCATACTTCTCCGCAGGAGTTACAACCTATGCACAAATTTGGATCAATCAGCGGATGAAGTGACGCGGGTTCCGTGAGTCCTGCTTTAACGTTTTCTTCCAGTAACTGCTTATGCTCTTCATATTTCCTGCGTTTTCGCGCGTGGGTCCATAGAACGGCAATCGCAATCGGCAGCACGTACACCAACAACATGGCGTATTCGCCAATTAGCACTAAGAGATCACTGAAAACCACTGTTATTTAATCCGACTGAAGACTGTTAAATTTATATTTTTTGTGTTGTAGAACTGCAAATTTACCGCTGTATTATGCCCCAAACAATTCACTGAATTGTGTCATTGCAATTAATTTACCAGATTAATGTTATTGTCTTGAAGAAGTTACGTATATCGGCTCATAAGTCACTATTATATCGGAATTTTCTGTTTTTCTGTCAGAAATTTTTCCTGATTACAAGCTTTACATCATGACTAGCCGCTGCGCATGTTGCTCGCAGGTTATACAGAAAAAAAAGGGGGCGTTACTTCCATACATTCCGCACCTTGGCTGACCCTCCCAGGTGCATAACAGGTATGGTATAAGCTCCGATTTGAATGGAGAATAACCCACACCCATTGGCGCATTGTAGCGTGACTGTCGATTGGAGGGTAGTCCTGTCTGACGGCTTCAGAATAAACCACTATCAGCATTGTGGATTTTAAATTGCGGTTGTTGCAATGAAAACTGCATTCATAGAATTCATAAACAGTGTTTTTTTTAACCGTACAAATTGAAGAAACGATAATATTATTGATGATACGAGCGAGTGTAAATCGATTCATCCAGTAACATAAACGACAGGAATGTCGTCAATAGCGCCAAAACCATCACTATGGATGCCGGCAGCCCACACATTAGTATTCCAATGACGATCCAGGCATCGCGTACAAATTTTTTCTTTTGCTTATATTGAGCAGTAGTACGAAGTGGAATCCATTCATTTTTATTTTCATCGTATATGTACATGTTTACCTCGGCGTTAATTGGTGCAAATTTTAAAATCAGAAAAGTGCCTCTAATAATGAAACTAATTTAATTAACTAAAGTGGGTAATCCCTGTTTTTGTATGAGTTTCTGATCAGTGGCCAGCGAAATCAGGCTTAACGATTATTTTCAATAGGCTGTACAGATTCAGTATAGACAATCGAGCAACGGTTGATTGCTGGTCAAAACGGGCCCAGTAATCATGCAATGAGCGGTTTTATCTAATCTATGTAAAAGTTTATTTAATGAAGTGTAATCAATGCCTTCTGGCGTGAGTGCTTGATATCCGGACTGATTACGCTCAAGTGCCATTTTTAACAGTCTCAACTACTAGGAATATACTCGTCGTCAGCATCATAGCTTGATTAATTTCACGCACGCACAGTGCGTAACGCACGACACTGGTTATCGTGTACAATAGCCCATAAATAATAAACGCATAAATAACAACATGTTATGGCCATCCTGGCAATTTTGGCGGGAAATAGTACTTAACGAATTAAATGAGCGAAATCCATTGCGTCAGTTCTATTACGCTTGCTTGATAAACCAGCTATAATCGAATACCTCGTAGCCAGGCGCGGAACACTCATTGTTTGTTTGCTATTTGCGCTTAGTATAAAGAATGAATAGCTCCGAGTGTCGGTATCGTTTACTGACGTACAGATAATTTTAAGAATTTTTAATAGATAAAACGAAGTGGTGTGTTTAACTGAAGTACCGTTATCCATTTCTGAATTCAATCTCGATGCTTGTTTAATCTCGAGCCTTTCATGCTGATTTAAGGATTTCGACATACGTTTCATATAAATCAGCTGCATTATATTTGGGAGATGTAGAAATGAAGTACAAAAAGGGTTTGTTGCTTAAGTTTGTCGCAGTTTTTATATTATTATCCAATTCACATTTCGTATTTAGTGACCCTGCGTTGGAAGATGATAACAATGTTATCCGCTGGGCCGGCTGCGGTATCACCAAGAAAGCATTCATGGCAGAGCTGGCTGCCGCTTATCAGGAAAAAACCAATGTAAAGGTTATTATGGAAGGTGGTGGTGCAACGCGGGGTATCCGTGAGTCGGTTGCATTGAAAATTGATATCGGTGGCACATGTCGCATGCCGCTACCCGAGTTTGACCATTCAGAACTGTATTCAACCGTTCATCCTGTTGCCTGGGATGCTTTAGCGGTAATTGTGCATCCGGATAATCCTATCGAGAGTATTTCCACGCAGCAAATCAGGGACATCTACCTGGGTAATATTACAAACTGGAAACAGTTGGGTGGCAAAAATGCACCGATTCACCTTTATGTAAGAAAGAGTAAAATTTCCGGCGTTGGATATGCTGTTCGCCAGTACATCTTTCAGGATAGTGGTGTTGAATTTAATACCAAATATAAAGTGCCATCATCCGGCCCGTTGGAAAAAGGCATAGAGAAAGACCGATTGGGGATAGGCATTACAGGTATCAGTAGTGCTCGCAAACGTAATGTGAAGATCACCCAATTTGATGGTAAATCGCCGACCTTTGAAAATTTACGCGATGGCAGCTATGGACTGTACCGTCCCTTATACCTGGTAACGGGCCCAGCACCAACTCAGAAAGTGAAAGACTTTTTATTGTTTGCAACATCTGACGAAGGTCGCGAAGTCATTCGTGGCACCGGTACAGTACCTTACCAGGATGCATTGGGATTGATGTCTAAAATGGTTATTTACGGGTTTGGCGTTAAATAACATTCGCTGGCTTTGATCGAAAGCGTATAATCAGATTACGAATCAGGAGTACTTGAATAATAACATTGACCAAATCTAACTCGCGTTTTTCTGACTATTTTGCGCAAAAACTTACTTTGTTTGATATTGATGTTGAATGCCGCTCCAGCGGTTTATGCGCTGGATCTTGATTTACGGCATTCCACATCAGAATTGATAGATTTTTCATTTCTAATTAATAGTTCCACTATCGAATTTACTGACAGTGATACGGTGGTCGATACCGATATTACCCGGTTTGGCGTGCTCAGTTATCACGTGCCGTCGTCTGGTCCGCATTTTGGATTTGCACTGGGCTATTCATACGGAGACTTAAGTAATCATCCAACTTTTCAATCTATTGATATGGATGGTTGGTATGTTGGTATTTTAGTGCGAGGTATGGCCTATGAATCAGAGCGGATGGCGATATCCCTGGAAGCACAATACACTTATCAAGATCTAAGTGGTGCTGATACCACAAGAACTGCATCCTTAAGCTGGAATGAATACTCCGTGAACGCGACGCTTCATGTCGCGCTGACTAAAGCCCTTCGCATTTATGCCGCACCTTTATACGGGGGTGTGGATGCAACGTATCAATATCAGGTTCAGGGCACTGCTGGACAATCCGATAAATTAGAAGCGAACAATAATGCGGGATTTCTTGCAGGATTGCGCTATAAACTGGATAAGAGAGATTTCGTAAGCCTGGAATACCATGACTATACATTTACTGGTGCGGTACTAGGTTTTCGACGCTTGTTCTAGATGTCCGGCGCTTCTTGCTTATAGATTTCCCATAACAATCCCAATCCCCGATAAGCATGTTTTAAGGATTGGCACAGAGGATCCTGCTAAGCTGGTTATTGATTTGCGAAATGGTCTTAGGACAAAATCCTTTTCAGATTATTGTTTTTCAAGTATTCGTTTTTTGAGGTCTCGTTTTCGAAGTATATTTTGGTTATATTGTGACCATTGCCATGAATAACATAAGGATGAGTTTTAGGATTTTTAACGATATTGTTGGTTACAGGGTCAGTCACTAATACGATCATGGATGGATTCCTTGTTTCTTAAAACTGAATTCTTGTTACAGGTAAGTTAACGGCATTAATTGTAAAAATATAAAAGCATCACAAATCTGCAATGTAGAATGACGGCATGTCGCTTTGTTCAGGATTGAGTGCTGGTTTTACTTCTGAATAATTCGAGAAAAATCGCTTGAGCGGGCATTCCACAGCCGATTCACACTGATGCTCGAACGCACATTCGAGTTGCTTTTGGTTCAGATGAATATACGTATCGCAATTATCGCAATATTCTATGGGGATAATTTCCATGGCTCAACCTCAGGGTAAATATTGCTTTGTTATTTAGCAGGTTAAAGGTATGCTTTTTCTAAAATTTAAGTACACGACAGTAGTTTTACATTGACATGTATCAACATATAATAGGCTTTGCATGAGCGGAACAAATGTAGATGATAATTCTTTACTGTTTTACTGGATTATGTGACTTGTGAGCAGTTACAGGATAAAACCAATGACAACGCCAAAAGCAATTCGATTACCTCAAATCAAAGTAGCATGTTCCGATTGTAGTCTGAGGAGTTTATGTTTGCCGTTTGGTCTGGACGGAGAAGAACTCAATAAACTGGACGAAATAATTAAACGCCCACGTCCCTTGCAACGATCACAACGCTTGTATCATCCCGGCGATGATTTCAGGTCTATTTATGTAGTGCGTTCCGGTTCTATTAAAACTTACACCACAACCACCACCGGGGATCAGCAAATTACCGGTTTTCATCTACCGGGTGAACTGGTTGGACTCGATGGGGTTAGCACAGATAACTACAGCTGCACTGCGGAAGCTTTGGAAACTACCAGTGTTTGTGAATTACCTTTTTCGCGACTGGAATCGCTTTCGGGCCAGATCCAGGGATTACAACGTCAATTGCATCGGTTGATGTCCAAGGAAATTCTTGCGGAACAACAGCTGTTATTACAGTTAGGTAAAATGAGTGCCGAATCTCGGGTTGCAGCGTTTCTGGTTAGTATCTCCATGCGTTTACATATGCGGGGATTTTCCGAGACTGAATTTAACCTGACTATGACGAGAACAGATATTGGTAACTATTTAGGCATGGCCGTAGAAACGGTTAGCCGTCAGTTTACCAACTTTCAGGAACAGGGATTACTGAAAGCGTCCCGAAAACATATTCACATTCTGAAACTGGACACCTTGCGAGAAATATCTGGACTAGTGCAGTGTGAGCATAAACCGGGCGTCCAGAATTAATTCTAAATTCTCTATATAATTTATAGAGTTAGCCTTTCTTTCTTAATTATTGTGGGCTGATCATCAAACAGGCACATTAGCAATTGTTAATACATTCCCGTGCGACTTGATTAATATCAAAAACTTCCTGTTCTTTCCCTCTAAAATTAGATTTGTAGGGTCTGGATTACATTATTTGTAACAATGCCAGACTCCCTGATTACTTAATAATGATAATTGAGAAAATAACAATTCAAAGGGGCAAACAATGAGCCATCAAGATTTCGTCATTCCCACAGATAACTTGCTGGACAATCTGGGACCTGGCTGTTTTGTTCAGGTAGACCAGGGCAATGGGCCGTTTTGGGTCGAAATTAATAACACCGATGGCTTTAACTTTGGTGGCCGCGTTCACCCGAATTTGGGCGGTGTTGAATGTCCATTTCACAAGGAAATTGATATCAATTTCAATCGGGAGGAAATTGCTCTACTGGGCTGTGATAACTACTGTTTTTGCTAACTATTAGTGAATCTATAATCGTCTGTGCCCAACAGGGGAATGTATATTCTCACTGATGGGATTGAGCCCGGCCAGCACGAGACTTTCTTATACATCAACGGCAAGTAGCGTTGTCGCTGCTATGCGCTAGTCACCAGGTAACTCAAATTTGATGCCCTGTGCGAGGGGCAGTTCGGTACCCCAGTTAATTGTGTTGGTTTGGCGTCGCATATAGGCTTTCCAGCTGTCGGATCCAGACTCACGACCACCGCCGGTTTCTTTTTCACCGCCAAAAGCACCGCCAATTTCCGCGCCTGACGTACCGATGTTTACATTCGCAATACCGCAATCACTACCTTTTGCAGAGAGGAATTGTTCAGCATTGCGTACATCATTGGTAAATATTGCGGAGGACAATCCCTGTGGCACATCGTTTTGAATGGCAATTGCTTCGTCCAGAGAATGGTAACGTTGCACATAGAGTACAGGTGCAAAGGTTTCTTTGCGTACAATATCGTGTTGCTGGTCTACGGCAATAATCGTGGGCTCAACAAAGTTCCCAGAACGTTGAAGCGCATTCCCACCACATAAAATAGTAGCCCCGGCTTCCTTTGCCCTGGTTACTGCTTCGTTGAAATCCTCCACAGCCTGCTGGTCAATAAGCGGACCCATCAAGGTTGAGTCATCCAGAGGATTTCCAATTTTCACTTGCTGATAGGCGTTAATCAAACCCTGGACGAGATCATCATAAATTTCCGCGTGAACCAGCAGGCGTCGAGTTGTTGTGCAGCGTTGGCCGGCAGTACCTACGGCGCCAAATACGATAGCAGGTACCGCGAGTTTTAAATCAGCACTCGCATCGACAATGATGGCATTATTACCGCTGCACTCGAGTAACACCTTGCCCATGCGGGATGCCATTGTCTGATAGACATGGCGGCCGGTTGCGCTGGAGCCGGTAAACGAAACAAGGGGTATACGATTGTCATTGATAAAGGTTTCCGCAATACTGCGACCAGCGGGTACAAACATGGAAAACAGGCCAGGGAAGCCCAGCTGTTTAGTGACTTCATTGCAGATATGCTGCACCGCTACCGCACATAATGGTACCTTGGACGAAGGTTTCCATACCACGGAGTTTCCCGCTATTGCAGCAATGAACGCATTCCACGACCACACCGCAACGGGAAAATTAAACGCGGATATTACGCCAACAACTCCCAATGGATGCCATTGTTCATACATTCGATGATAAGGACGCTCTGAATGCATGGTTTTACCATACAGCATGCGTGATTGCCCGACGGCAAAATCCGCAACGTCAATCATTTCCTGCACTTCACCATCGCCTTCGGCTTTAATTTTGCCCATTTCCAGTGACACCAGGCTACCCAATGCATCTTTATAATCTCGTAAGGCATTGCCAATTTGTCGAATAACTTCGCCACGCTGTGGAGCAGGTACCATGCGCCATTCTTTTTGAAACTCAACGCTATTGCTAATGAGTTTTTGAACATCGTTATTGTTGCATGCATAAACACTGGCAATACGTTTTCTATTGCTGGGATCAATGGAGTCAATGACGCCAGCTGTTGCGGTCTGACACCAGCCATCCTTGCCAAGGTAAGTTGCAGAATTCCTGTCGTTTAAATGCAGGGTTTTCAGAATATCCACTTGGTTTGCTCCCAGGTCTTTTATATCACTCATAGTACTGACCAAAACGGTTCGCAATAAACTCATCAAACGCAATACTTTCCTGTGTCACAAAGCTTTGATATTTTCCAGGATTACTCATAACAATATCCATAACACCGCAGATACCGGCAGCGGTTGTGACCTGAATGGATGACCATAGTTTTCCCGCAATGGTTTGTGGATAAATCTTTTTAACATAGTTTTCTTCAAACAGATCTTCATCCTTGAAACCGGTCACTGCGACATAAATAAGAACGACGTCCTGCAGAGTTTTTGGAATTGCATTTTCAAGTACCCGCTTCAATGTGGCTCGATCATGGTTCAGCTTGAGGTCATTCATCAGGAGCTTAATGATTTTGCAGTGTCCAGGGTAGCGCAGGGTTTTATAATTCATCGTATTCACCTTGTTGGCGTAAGTATCTGCTAAAGTACCTAAACCACCGGAGGTGTTGAATGCCTCATAGTGAATACCGTCCAGCGTGATGGTTTCGAAACCCTCCAGCGGCAGCAGGCTGGTCATTTCTCCGTTTTCAATACCATAACAGGTATTGCCATACTCATTAATTAAACCATCTGTTGACCAGGTAAGAGAGTATTTCAATGCGTTGTTCTGGTTAACGGGTAATGCGCCAACACGCATTTTAACAGTGTCCAGTTTTTCAAAACGCTGTATCAGGGAATTGGCGACGATACTAATGAATCCCGGGGCTAAACCGCATTGCGGCATGAATACAGAACTCCTGCCTTGACTGATTTGTCGGACATGCTCGGTTACGGTGACATCCTCTGTGAGATCAAAATAGTGCACTCCGTATTTAGCGGCCATATCAGAGACCAGGGGATTGCAATAATAGGGTAGAGAAGAAATGACTGCATCAAACGTGTGTTGAGCAAATAATTTATCCAGGTCGGCGCTGTTTTGTGCATCAATTTTGCTGGTTTTTACATTCTTTAACTTAAGTGTCGATACCAGTGTTTCTGCTGCATTGATATTCAGATTGCCTAAATGAACCAGATAGTCGTTACTTTCTGATAATAAGCAGGTGATCAATGAACCTATTTTGCCGACACCTAACACCAGTACATTATGTTTCGCCAAGTTTCTTCTCCTGGTTCGGTTTCCATTCTGCGGGTTTAATGGTTGCGCATAGTGTCAATAACCACATAAACCATGTATTCCTTCAGATTATCGTCGGGACAATGCCGATGATTTAACTATAATTATCAGATTATAGGCAGGTTTTGAGCCTGCAACAGGAGCAATTACCGGAGTATTAACTGGAGTAATAACCTGGGTGTTAAATACGTGGAAGATTCGTTTGTACAATTTGCGCGGCTTCTTGCCAAAGACCTGATCGAGAATGTCAATTTCGAGCTTTTTCCGGAAAGCGTGGTAAAGGTGCAAACAACGCGTGGTGATCAGGAAATTATCAATCTTGATCTGACTCCCTTTAAAGCCAGGCCACATCCAGTTACTGCCGCCAGGTATTTTTCGTCTGTAGATTCAGTGTCACATTTGTTGAGCGCCTATGAAGCAGCAAAGCACGACCATGTATTTGAAATCAATTATCCTGATGCCATGCTGCACGTATCTGCCTACGCCAATCAGTTTTTAAAAGATATTTTTACCCGGGCGCAGCAAATGTTAACAGACCACCAGGCGAGGTTGGTCGGCAGCTGGTTGGCCGAACTTGATGTGTATACAGCGGTGAAATCTGTCGAGTCGTTATTGAACAGCCGTGCCGATGTCGCGTTACTGGAAGAAGCACAACGACAAAACTGGACAGTACATTTCGATCATCTGGCGATACGTTGCGGAAGTAAGGCCTATGGTGATGCAGAACGCGTGGTTGATATGTTGAAAGAATATCACGGTTATGTTTCGACTCAATTTCCGGAAGAAGCTTTTTATCAGTTCCCTGACGGATGGAATGCATATCCACTCTATAAAATTCTGGAAAATGGCCAGGTGTTACGTCTGTTTATCGACCAGTCTGACGCTGGCAATCGTGCGCAGATCATTCAGCACTGGAATAGGGTGTATGGTTATACGGCACATCATCTGGCAATTAGAGCAACGGTTGTCGGGGATGGTCAGCGCCATGCTGTGCCATTGCAGGATGTCATGGCGGTCCTGGAAAAACGCAGTATTGAAATAATGACGCCGACCGGGGAGTATACATCGGGATTGTTACTGCAGGTATTTACACGTCCTGAGAAAAACACCGCCATTCCTGAAGAGATAAAACGTTCCATTGCCCAACATGGCAGTGAGTTAAATCAGATGATTGAAAACGGTAAATTGCTGGAACTGGTTTCTCGAAGGGAAATGCCGACCGAGTTGGCGCGACAATTGTTTGCATTATACGGTTTGAAATTTGACATTGATAATCCGGTACATTCAGCACCGATCTACCAGTACTTTCTGCCTGCACAGGCCGCTCATGTTATTCGAACTTCTGTTCACACAAGTTGATTATTGTAGTCCTATGTTTCGCAATTATATTATTACTGCTTTTCGCAGCACTTCTGCAGGGTGAAGCGGCTCCACATCCATGTTTCCTCGTATTTGTTGCCGGCAGCTAGTACCAGTGGCGACGATGGTCGTGTCTTTGGATGCGCGACGGATTGCTGGGAACAGGATAAGGTTAGCTACTTTCTGAGACATGGAGTAATTTTCTTTTTCATAACCAAATGATCCTGCCATCCCACAACAGCCTGATGGAATTAACTCGATTCCGGATTCGGGGATAATAGATAATGCATTACAACAACTATCAAGTCCTGTCAGGGATTTTTGATGGCAATGGCCGTGCAAAAGTATCGTGACATGGCCAGCTTTCCAGTCAAGATTCAGGGATTCAATTTTATAACGTTCCATACTGATAAATTCTTCGAATAGAATGGCGCTGCGCTGCACGGCCCGTAGCTTAGATTTTTGTGCGTCTATGACCAGGCTTTCCGCGTCGTCGCGTAAAGTCAGAAGTTCAGATGGCTCGAGGCCAATAACAGGAACATTATAGACAGCCTTGGGATGCAAGTAGTCAATGAGTTCAGTTAAGCGGCTTCTGGCAGTATCGACCAAACCCTGGCTGAGTACGGTTCTGAGAGAGGGGAAGCAGGGTGACAGTTCAACTTTGTATCCGCAATATTCAAGAAACTCAACGGCGGCAATGGCAACTTTAACGTCATAGTATTCAAAATACACGTTGTTCAGCAGGACGACTTCTCCCTGTGTTCCGCTGTTTTTATGTACCCGATGGTGAGCGAACCAGTCGCTCAGGGTTTGTTCCTGAATGGCCGGCATTTTCCTTCGCGCGTCATACCCAAGTAAGGAACGGAAAAAGTGACTATTGAGGAACAGGTTGGTGATCGTTGGAAAGCGGCTGCCGAGTTTGCTTAATGTCTCATATTGGCGGATGACGTGTGCGCGTAAAGGTGTGCCATGTGTTTTAATGTAATGCTGCATATGCTCAATCTTGAAGCGAGTCATATCCACATTAGCGGGACACTCGGAACGACACCCTTTGCAACTCAAACACCATTTCAGAACATCTTTCACATTGTTGTGCGCAATACCTTCTTCAAAACCATATTGTTGCATGGTCTGCCGGATGACGTTGGCGCGTCCCCGAGTGGAATGCTGTTCCTCCAGTGTTGCCATATACGAAGGGCACATAACACCGTTACCGGCTGGCTTTCGGCAAGTTCCTGCCCCATGACAGTTTTCGATAGCTGATATAATGCCGTTAGCTTTGGACCAGTCGAGGAAAGTTGTCGGATTGCTATCCGCTATTGAAAAGTCCGTACGCAAGTCGCGGTCAATGGGGAGTGTATCCACGATCTTGTGCGGGTTAAAAATATTGTCAGGATCAAATTGCTGCTTGGTCTGGGTAATAAGATGATAAACCGTGTCTCCCAGGAGCTTTTTGATATAGTGGCTCCTGATAATTCCATCGCCATGTTTGGCAGACATGGTGCCATGTAACTTATGGAGCAGGTCTGCGGTTTCGTTGGCAATCGAGATGAGTTTTTGTTTTTCCCGGTGTAACTTTAAATCCAGGACCGGGCGCAGGTGGATTAATCCCGTTGAAACAGAACCGTAAAACACCGACTTGGCGTCATGGGCTTTCAGGATTTTTTTAAATTCTTCTACAAATTCCGGTAACTTGTTAACTGCGACAGCGCTGTCTTCAATAAAGGTAACGGGCTTTCTTGATAGTCGGGATCCCATTAACAATCCGAGACCAGCGCGGCGAATAGCCCAGGCCTTTTCTGTTTGTTCATTGATAAGTTGTGGGTAATGGTAACCAAGGCCACTACTACTCAGTTGATCAACCAGCACGTTGGCTTTGTCGGCCAGCTCCGATGCGCTGTCTCCACAGAACTCGACTAAAAGAATAGCTTGTGGGGTTCCTTCTATCCATTGGCGATTACGCTGTTGCTCAAGATTGGCTTTGGTGAGCGAGAGAATATGATGGTCAAGTAATTCTGCTGCACTGGCTTGCAATGAAACGGCCACGGACACTGCCTGTAATGCCTGTTCCAGGGAGTCAAAATGACAAC